>JBIIDD010000084.1:0-5363 GCA_044238565.1 Candidatus Nanopelagicales bacterium | reverse complement strand
GGCTCGCTGGCCGGCAACCCTCGCGCCGCGGTGGGGTGCCCCGGGTGAGGACCTGGTCCGCATGAGCGGGCAAGCGCGGGTCGGCAGACCCCTGAGCAGGAGGCATGCGCGTGGCACGACGACTCTTCACCTCGGAGTCGGTGACCGAGGGTCACCCCGACAAGATGGCCGATCAGATCAGCGACGCCATCCTCGACGACCTCCTGCGCCAGGACCCTCGGTCCCGCGTCGCGGTCGAGACGATGCTCACGACCGGCCAGGTGCACGTCGCCGGTGAGGTGACGACCGAGGGCTTCGCCGATGTCATGGGCATCGTGCGCGACGTCGTCAAGGACATCGGCTACGACTCCTCCGAGAAGGGCTTCGACGGCAACTCCTGCGGCATCTCCGTCTCCATCGGCGCGCAGTCGCCTGACATCGCGCAGGGCGTCGACGACGCCATCGAGGAGCGCGAGGGCCACAGCTCCGATCCGCTCGACCGCCAGGGAGCGGGCGATCAGGGTCTGATGTTCGGCTATGCCACCGATGAGACCGCCACGCTGATGCCGCTGCCCATCTCGCTCGCGCATCGCATGGCCGAGCAGCTCACGGCCGTGCGCAAGGACGGCACCGTTCCCTACCTGCGTCCCGACGGCAAGACGCAGGTCACCATCGAGTACGACGAGGCCGGTCAGCCGACGCGCATCGACACGGTCGTCGTGTCGAGCCAGCACGCGAAGGACGTCGACCTCGAGGGCCAGCTTGCACCCGAGGTGCGCAAGTACGTCGTCGAGCCGATTCTCGAGGGCGTCGATCTGCCCAGCGACGGCTACCGACTGCTGGTCAACCCCACCGGCCGCTTCGAGGTGGGCGGGCCCATGGGCGACGCGGGCCTCACGGGCCGCAAGATCATCGTCGACACCTACGGCGGCATGGCACGACATGGTGGCGGCGCCTTCTCCGGCAAGGATCCCTCGAAGGTCGACCGCTCGGCGGCGTACGCCATGCGCTGGGTCGCCAAGAACGTCGTCGCCGCAGGACTGGCCAAGCGCTGCGAGGTGCAGGTGGCCTACGCCATCGGCAAGGCGCATCCCGTCGGTGTCTTCGTGCAGACCTTCGGCACCGGCGTGCTGCCCGATGAGCGCATCCAGGAGGCCGTGCTCGAGGTCTTCGACCTGCGCCCGGCGGCGATCATCCGCGATCTCGACCTGCTGCGCCCGATCTACCGGCCGACGGCGGCGTACGGCCACTTCGGCCGCGAGCTGCCCGACTTCACGTGGGAGCGCACCGATCGGGCCGCAGCACTGAAGTCAGCCGCCGGCGTCTCGTAGCTGGCAGGGCGGCGAGAGCGTCGCACCCCCCTGGCACGATCGTCCCGTGACGGGTCGTGTGGCGAGAGTGGCGGTCGACGTTCCGCTCGCGCACCTGGACCGGCTCTTCGACTACACCGTGCCGGAGTCCCTCGACGCCGACGCGCAGCCGGGCGCGCGCGTGCGGGTCCGCTTCTCGGGCCGACTCGTCGACGGATTCATCGTCGAGCGCGTGGATGAGAGCGAGCACGCACGTCTCGCTCCGCTCCAGCGCGTGACGTCCTCCCTGCCCGTCCTCACCCCCGAGGTGCTGGCGCTCGCGCGCGAGGTCGCCGATCGCTACGCCGGCACGCTGCCAGATGTGCTGCGTGCAGCGATCCCGCCGCGGCACGCGCGTGCCGAGGCTGCACTCCTCTCGAAGGACGCCGAGCCGCCGGTGCTTCCCGACGAGATCGATCTGTCGGCCTGGGCTGACTACGCCGGCGGTGACGCCTTCGCGAGTCGCGTGCATGCGGGCGAGAGTGGACTGCGCGGTGTGTGGACCTCGGCGCCCGGTGCCGGGGTCAGCGCGGCGGCCGACTGGCCCGCGCTCATCGCTCGCACCGCACTGGCGGCTGCCAGTCACGGCGGCGTGGTCATCGTCGTGCCCGATGCGCGTGACCTCGCTCGCGTGGGCGCTGCCCTCGATGCCGCGGGCGGTGCCGACGCCTACGCCACCCTGTCGGCTGATGCCGGGCCCCAGCGCCGCTACTCCGCTTTCCTGCGCGTGCTCACCGGGCGAGTCCCCATCGCCCTGGGCACCCGTGCAGCGGCGTTCGCACCTGTGGCCTCCCCGTCCCTGCTCATCCTGTGGGACGACGGCGATGAATCCCTCGCGGAGCCGCATGCACCCGGGTGGCATGCGCGCGAGGTGCTTGCCCTGCGCTCCCAGCTCACCGGTGCGTCGCTCCTCGCGGGCGGCTACACCCGGACGGTCGAGACCCAGCAGTGGATCGCCACGTCGTGGGCTGCACCCCTTGCACCTCTCCGCGACATGCTGCGCAGCGCGGCTCCGAGGGTCGTCTCGGATGACGACGATGCCTCGCGCATTCCGCGTCGCGCGTATGACGCTGCCCGCGAGGCGCTAGCTGATGGGCCCGTGCTGGTGCAGGTGGGCCGCCGGGGCTACGTGCCGGCTCTTGCCTGTCAGCGTTGCCGGGAGCGCGCATCCTGCCGGGCATGCGGCGGACCCCTCGCTCTGGGCGCTCGAGGGGGAGCGCCCACATGTCGCTGGTGCAGCACGCGCGTGGCCTCCTGGCACTGCCGGTCCTGTGGTGGCGAGCGCCTGCGCGCCATGTCCGTGGGGTCCACCCGCACGGCCGAGGAGCTCGGTCGTGCCTTCCCCGGCGTGCCCGTCATCACGTCGACGGGTGAGCGCAGTGTCGACCAGGTGGGTGAGGAGCCCGCACTCGTCGTCGCAACGACCGGCACCGAGCCCTGGGCTGCGGGTGGCTATGCCGCCGTACTCCTCCTCGATGCGGCTGCACAGACCTCCCGTGTCGCCCTGCGCGCCGGCGAGGAGACCGCGCGCCGCTGGTTCTCCGCCGCGGCGCTGGCCAGGCCGGGAGTGCCCGTCGTGGTCACCGCCGATGCAGGGCTGCCCGTCGTCCAGTCCCTCATCCGCTGGGATCCGGGCTGGCTCGCGGCCCGCGAACTGCAGGAGCGACGTGATCTGGGCCTTCCGCCGGCCGTGCGTGCCGCCACCCTCACCGGCGATTCCGTGGCTGTCGAGGCCGCTCTGCGTGAATTGCCCGACGTCGCGCGCAGACTGGGTCCGCTGCCGGTCGCGGGCAGCGACGATGCCCGCGCCCTGGTGACCATCGACCGCCGCCACGGTGCCGATCTCTCCCGTGCACTGAGCGCCATCGCGGCGACGCGCACCGCGCGCAAGGACAGCACCAAGCTCCACCTGGCGGTGGACCCACCGGACTGGGGCGGGGACTAGGGCGACGCGCACCTACACTGGGGGAGCCCTACCCACCTGAGGAGATGCCGTGGCCGTGCAGTCGATCCGCCTCTTCGGCGATCCCGTGCTGCGCACTCCGGCCGCGCCCGTGGAGACCTTCGACAAGGAGCTCCGCAAGCTCGTGCAGGACCTCACCGACACCATGCGCGAGGCTCCCGGCTGCGGCCTGGCGGCACCGCAGATCGGCGTCTCCCTGCGCGTCTTCACCTGGTGGGTGGACGACGAGCTCGGCCACCTGTGCAATCCCGTCCTCGACCTCTCCGATGAGACCCAGGACGGCGATGAGGGATGCCTGTCGATCCCCGATCTCGCCTTCGACACCCTGCGCGCCCGCCGCGTCGTCGCCAAGGGCATGGACATGCACGGCGAGCCGGTCATCGTGGAGGGCAGCGATCTGCTCGCCCGCGCGCTCCAGCACGAGACCGATCACCTCGACGGCATCCTCTTCATCGATCGCCTCGATGCCGAGACGCGCAAGGAGGCCATGAAGGCCATCCGCGAGGCCGAGTGGTTCGGCGAGTCCGCACCGGAAGTGCGCTTCAGCCCCCACACCGTCTCCGCCAAGTGGCTGTGACCGCATGCGCCTGGTCTTCGCCGGCACACCCGAGGTGGCTCTGCCGAGCCTGGAGGCGCTGACCTCGTCGCGACATGAGGTTGTCGCGGTGCTCACGCGGCCACCCGCACCTGCCGGCCGAGGTCGGGCCCCACGCCCGAGCGCGGTGCACGTGCGCGCCGATGAACTCGGCATCCCGGTCCTCACTCCATCGACTCTGCGCGACCCCGATGCCCTGGCACCCCTCGTCGATCTGGCACCCGCGTGCTGCCCCGTCGTGGCCTATGGCGCACTCCTGCCGCCAGCCGCACTCGCCGTACCCGCGCAAGGGTGGATCAATCTCCACTTCTCGCTCCTCCCGCGATGGCGCGGCGCAGCGCCTGTGCAGCACGCCATCCGGGCGGGCGACACCGAGACGGGCGCCACGACCTTCCGCATCGACGAGGGCCTGGACACCGGGCCGATCCTGCTCCAGGAGACCACGCACATCGGTGATCGCGAGACGAGTGGCGAGCTGCTCGGGCGCCTGGCCGAGTCGGGTGCCGCCCTGCTCGTCGCGACCCTCGACGCCGTCGAGGAGGGCACTGTCATCGCGCGCCCGCAGCCCGCGGAGGGAGCGACGCTCGCACCTCGTATCGAGGTCGATGACGCGCGCATCGATTGGGCTCAGGCTTCCGCGCACGTGGATCGCCTCATCCGCGCATCCACCCCGGCTCCCGGCGCCTGGACGTTGCTCGCAGGCTCGCGCATTCGTCTTGCTCCCGTCGAAGTCACGGACACGACCGATCTCGCACCGGGCGAGATCCGGGCCGGCAAGCGCGAGGTCCTCGTGGGCACGGGGAGCACGGCGGTGCGACTGGGGGAGGTGATCGCGCAGGGCAAGCGCGCGATGACCGCGGCCGACTGGGCGCGAGGGATGCGCCTGGAGCCCGGTGAGGCCTTCGCGTGACGCGTGAGCCCCCGTCGGGAGCGAAGCGCTCCCGCGCGCCGCACGGTCGCAGGCGCACGGCACGGGGTGCGGCGTACGACCTGCTGCACGCCGTCCATGTCGACGACGCCTACGCCAACATCGCCATGCCGGAGATCCTCTCCCGCGCCGGCCTCTCCACGCGTGACGCAGCCCTGGCGACCGAACTCGCCTACGGCACCCTGCGGTGGCAGGGGCTCTACGACGCGATCCTCGCCGAGTGCGTCGATCGACCCATCGGCGAACTCGATGGGCGATTGCTCGATGTGCTTCGACTCGGCACGCACCAGATCGTCAACATGCGCATCCCTGCCCACGCTGCGGTGGGCGAGACGGTGGCACTGGCACGCAATGTCGTCGGCGAGGGACCCGCGCGGTTAGCCAACGCCGTGCTGAGGCGTGTGAGCGAAGGCGGTGATCTCAAGGACTGGAGGGCGCGCGTCGCCGCGGGACCCGAGGCACTGGCCCTGGCCACATCGCACCCGCGGTGGATCGTGACCGCGCTGGGCGAGGCACTCACCAGGCATCGGGGTGCACCGGATCCCGAGG
>JBIIDD010000083.1:0-5396 GCA_044238565.1 Candidatus Nanopelagicales bacterium | reverse complement strand
GTGGCGCATCCCGTCCCCCCGGTCGCGCCGACCCGAGCTCGACGCGAGGAACCAAATCTGGCCATCGGCGTTCCAGGCCACCGCGCTCCGAGGCCGCGCCAGGCTCTCGTAGCGCGAACACGGCGCGATCACCACACCGCGTTTCATCCCGATCCCTCCGTGCCCTGCCGCGTGGACCACCTGCTGATGGTCCGATGCCTTGACCGCCACCGAAACGGTGGCGGTATCTCCTGCGGTAGCCGCGGGCAGAGCCGCCACATCCTTGGCGATGAGCACGAAGCCATCCGTGGGGATGCGCACCTCGCGACTGCGCTGATGGACCTTGACGACCTGCCCGGACTTGATGACGACGGCAGCGAGCCCATCGGGCACCTCGTTGCGATGCCAGTCCTCCGTCATGATCGACACGTCCTTGCCAGTGACGAGTGGATCGTTCAACGCGACCACGGGGACATTCGTCCCATCGATCGACACCTGAGCATCGAGCGTGACGTGCGTCGTCCTGGGGCGGTTCATCGAGTTCCACACCAGGACCGCGGACCACCCCTTGGGCATGAAGAGGGGCTTGCCATCGACGATCACGGCTCCCTTGGGCACCGCGTCGCCGAATCGCATGGTGTCGAAGAAATCCCCGTTGATGGCCGCGGCGACGCCCTTATCTCGCACGACGGTCCCCGGATCGATCATCAAGGGGAGGCGGGCCATCGGCGTGAGCCGCACGGCTCCGGGCCGAGCCTGCACCGACGAGATCCTGATTCGGGGGCCGTCCTTGCCACGGTCACGCCACTCCCACACCGAGCCCCGCAGCCCCGGGCCGACGGACCACGTGCCGGTGGGCTTCTTGGGCAGCGTGATCCCCCGGTCGCAGGAGGTCTTGCGTGCGGACGTCTCAGACGTGAAGTCCACAGCATTGATCGCTGGTTGATTTAAGACACCCATGGAGAGGCAGGCGGTCAGGCTCACGCAAACCACTAGCCCCCGGCGCCACATGGCGATACCTTACGACGCCGGGATTGCGCGAAGCAGCGCCAAGATGATCCCGCTGAGGGGATCACATGTGGGGCAAAGCAGCGAGCGTCGCACTCGGAGTGCTCATGGCAGTGGCGACACTTCCGGCCGCGTCGGCAGACGAGTCAGCAGGGCGCGGCCTGACGCTGACATCGTCGGGGATCAAGCGCGTGGCCCTGGCGACGGATCGTGAATCCACTTCAGGCTGGATCACCTTCCGCGTCAAGGACGCCAAAGGACTTGCCCGCAATGTCTCCGAGTGCCAGGTCACCTCGGGCGGTCGCCGCATCAACTGCGACGCCTACCCCCTGCGTCCGACCTCCTATCGAGACGGCCCGTGGAAGATCCAGCGGACGAGTGACGGCTGGGAGATCCGCATCTTCGTCGGTTGGCTGGAGGTCACGTCCAGCCAGTGCTGGTCGCTGCGCAGCTCGCAGTCCTGGGGTGTCCAGATCGGCCTGCTGAGCCAAGGAGAGCGGCTCCTGACTCGTCGCACACACACCTACCAGGCGCAGTGTGACGGCGTGGCAGCCCAGGTCAGCGGGCCAGGATCGATGGTGGCTCGTGAAGGTCAGAAGTCCCTCCCCTTCCGGGTGACCGCCACGGTCCTCGACCGCCAGCGCGTCGTCACCTCGGTGCGCCGCTGCTTCTACGATGTCGACCTCAAGGAGCCCACCAACTGCTTCACCGATCCGATTTCGTCGGTAGCAACCAGGACAACCCTCGGCTGGAACTTCTCGCGCAGCCTCACCTACAGCGAGACGGACAGGCAAGAGTGTCGCGAGCTAGCGCGTCAGCAGCCGCGACGCCAATATCGGTTGACCTTCCTCGACGAGTCAGGTGATGCTGTGGGCTCGGCATCGCACTCATATCGCCTGACCTGCCGGCGGTAGAAGCCGCCACCTGGGCGAGATGCCCTGACGACCGCCTCGGGGCATCTATCGCCGGGCGAGGGTTACCGAATTCGACGTCACCGACCCGTCGGCCGGATGAGGCCCGAGATCTCCACAATGTTGGGGTAGGGCGGCTGAACGATGAGGTCGTAGGCGAACTTCTCACCGGTGAAGGGATTCTTCGCCAGCAATCGCACACCCTGCTTCACCTTGATCACCCTGACAGCGATACGCCAGCCGTCTCGATACGCCTCCGCAATCTGCTTCTTCGCCTCGGCCATCAGGGATCGGGGCGTCGCTGGCACCGACTTGATTCGCGTGTCGCTGGCAAGGTCGTAGAGACGGTCGGCCATGTACGTCGACTGCCATGCCTTCATAAAGGTGTTGTAACTCACGACGTCCGGCCCGATTGGCTCAGCGACGAGATCGGCCGCGTAGGTGATCCTCACTGAAGCCTGAAGGCCCTCATCGGTCATCAACTCGATTGAACTGACCTGCCCCTCGGAGCCCAGTTCCACCGTGAGTTCAGAAGGGCCTGAATCCCAGCGACCGTATAGAAGCGACCTGTCCAACTCCGCGTAGATCCGCCCGGAAGAACCGACGTCCCCGCCGTCTACATTCCCGCGTACAAGGCCGTTGAGGACCGCGCCCGCCGCACCCCTCTGGTTGCGCATCGTCCCAACGAAGTACCAGTCTCCATTTGGGGCCTTGAATCCAGGGAATGAGCGCCATGGCGTGTCAACGAACAGCATCCACCCTTCGAGGGGGGCCTTCATGATCCGCAGCGCCTTCTTGTCGTCCTCATCGGTGGCCTGAAAGCGCTCCGAGTACGTCCGCTTCTCAGAGTCGGCGACAAAGTGCACCTGCTGCCACGGGAAGTGCCAGTCCTCTTCGGGCTCGGCAGTCGGTGCGTACCGCAGATGCACTTCCTTGGACCCGTTGACCTCATACGACTCCCACCACTCGGCCGAGGAACCGTCAGGCCAACTCCAGGAATGATCGACTCGGTATCCGCCGACAGCCACCGCGTGCCGAGTCGTCGCAGCGATGGCCCGGTCGAGGGCATCCCACACCTCTTCCGCGCTCGCCCTCGGGGTTTCTACCGCAACTGCTGACCCTACGGCGAGCAACGGCGCCATCAAGGCGCCTGCAGTTACGGACAGCAGTGCGCGTACACGGAATCGCGGACGAATCATGGTCGAAGGTCCCTCACTCACTCGAGATGCGAAAAATTCCGGCCTTGAAGTCACGAAGGACCAACGCCGGCGCAAGCATGGCTGTTGACGCATCGAGTCGTGAACGTGTCATGACTCCCCTTTCCGCCTGGATAAAGGCCGCCGCCGCACATTTTGAATCACCGTCGGCGGGGCGCCGCTTTGCTGCAGGCGTTCCCGATCCCCTCTTCGGGTGCGTCCGCGCACAGGAGGTGTCGCATATCAAGAGGGACTCAAAGTCCTAGCCCAATCCACAGGCGGTGGCGAGATGCGCGCATACGGAGGCAGGCTCGTAGTCTCAAACCAGCCGTGAGGTCAGGAATCGACCACACCTGACTTACCTGGCCTGGATGGTCACCCTGTTGGATCTCACTGACGCATCAGGCGTCTGCACGTAGACGGACACCCGCTTGCCGGTCTTCCGGCCCCACTCGAAGCTGCCATCCATGCTCACGAGGATCGTCGCCGCGCCCTCGGAGAACGTCGACTGGCCCGCGAAGCGCGTCCACGGTCGCAAGGTCCCACCCATCCCAAAGCCGGTCGCCTGACCTGAAATCTCGATCCGCTTCCCCTCACGGGAGCCGCTGATCAAGACCGACGGCCGCGGCGCAACCTCGGGAGTCACCGCATTCGACGGCGCAGACGACGGCGACCAACCGGCACCGTTCAGAGCGCGCACCGTAAACGTGTAGGTCATCCCGTTCGTGAGGCCGCTGACCTCGCATGACATAGCCGGAGCAGCGACAAGGCAGGAACGACCACCGGGTGAGGACGTCACCTGATAGGTCGAGACCGCAAACGACCCCGACGAGGCCGGAGCGACCCACGTCACCGACGCCGAACCATCGCCGGCCACTGCCGATGGGGACTGAGGTGGATTGGAGGGAGTGGGCGGCGGCGGAGTGGTGGCGTAGGTGAAGGTCCCGGCGGACGCGCTGTTGCCACCATTCAGCGCGACGACCACGGGCACACTTCCCGAGCCCGACGGGATCGGGCCCGTAAAGGTGTTGGTCCCCGCAGTGCGCGTCCACACGACCGTCTCGTCTCCGAAGGCCACGGAGCTGACGGTCGTGTCGTCGACCGTCACGCCTGCAGGCAGGCCGCTGAGCGTCAAACTCCCCGTGGTGCCAGCGAAGGCAGAGGTCGTCACGAGGGACGGGCTCACCGCGGCCACGATGGACGCCGTGGACTCAAACTGATTCGCAGTGACCGCGATGCCACCTCGCGTGACTGCGATTCCGTAGGGTCCGTTTCCGACGTTCACGGAGTCATCCACTTGGTTTGTCCGCGGATCAATCACCGTGACCTGGTCTGCCCCGCGGTTGGCCACATAGACCATGTCATTGGGCCCGACCGCGACGCCCTGGGGATCAGCCGATACCGAGACGGTCTGGATCGTTCCGGGTGAAGCGGCGGGGAAGGACTTCACCGTGCCGGACACTTCATTGGCCAGGAACACAGTGTCGTCGGACGTGACGGCCACACCGATATAGCCGGTGCCGAGTGCGGCAAGGGTGGTCACGGCGCGAGTCGTTGAGTTGAAGTAGCGGGGCTCGTTGGGCCAGACCGCGATGTATGCGGAGTCATCCATGCTCAGTCCGAGCCCGTGAGGGGTCGAGTTGGATCCCACCGAGGTTGACGCGGCACCGCTAAGGGTGCGGGCATTCAAGGTCGTGATTGCCTGTGAGGAGCCTCGACTGCTGATGAAGAGAGTGTCGTCGGAGACACGGCTGACAGCCACAGCCTGGGGCTCGTCAGGCACCGAGACGGAGCTGACCGTCGCGCTCACAGGCTCAATGACTGACAGGCTGTCACTGTTGGCATTGACGACGTAGACCGTGTCATCGCGGCTGACGGCCACGCCGATGGGGTAGTTCCCGACGGCGATCGTCCCCACGGCCTCGAGGGAGACGGGGTCGATGACCGTGACCCGGGCGTTGTTGGAGGTGACGTAGATCGTGTCATCAGCAGTCGAGGCCGTCGATCCACCGCCTGCGCCCACGGCCAGGCCATTCGCTCCTAGAGCGATCGTCCGGATGAGGGCGTGGGCAGTCGCTGGTGCCGATGCTGACCTCGCACTCACTCGAGGCTGATCCGCAAAACTCGTTGCAGCGCTTGGATCGGGCGCCAGCAGCACCCCCGCCGCCACCACGCCCAGGGCCGTTGCACCAGCAGTCCATCGCCCCAGGGGCGCTTGCGAAGCGGCGAACCGCGGAGTCAACGACATCTCCGGACCCTACATGCAGCAGAAACACCGCAGCTGTGACGTCAGGAATCGACC
>JBIIDD010000082.1:0-5402 GCA_044238565.1 Candidatus Nanopelagicales bacterium | reverse complement strand
GTGTCGATGTCGGCGGGGACAACGAAGGAGTTGCTCAGGTCCATGCACGACTCCCGAGGTCGGTAACCGGCAGGGCTGGGGGGCCAAGCCGCCTGTGATGCCCGACACTAGCCCCATGACCGATCAGCCGCGACTCGTTGAGGTGCATCTCTTCGCTGCTGCTCGGGCGGCTGCAGAGGGGGTCTCCGTGCTCAGCGTGGCGCCGGGCACCCTCGGGGATGTGCTTGCTGAAGCGGCGCGCCAGGCACCCGGGCTCGCATCGGTGCTTCCGCGATGCTCGGTCCTCGTCGACGCCGTGGCCGGTCATGGCGAGGGGATCCACGTGGCTGCGGGATCGCGCGTGGATGTCCTGCCGCCTTTCGCGGGCGGCTGACTAACCGCCGATCGCGCTCATCGGTCGCGGCGGCTGGATGAACGCCGGGTCGTTGATGCCGTGGCCGGGCAACTTGGCCAGCACGCTGGCGTGCAGGCGTCGGCGTACCTCCGCCTCCCGCTGATCCGCCGTGAACGACTCGTCACGCAACACCGAGCGCAGGTCTGTCTCATCGCGCGCGAAAAGGCAATTGCGCAACTGCCCGTCGGCGGTGAGACGCAGTCGGTCGCACGTGCCGCAGAAGGGTCTCGTCACGCTCGCGATGACGCCGACCGTGGCTGGGCCGCCGTCGACGTAGAACTCCTCGGCAGGCGCGGTGCCGCGCTGGGGGAGTGGTGTGATGTCGAAGGCCGAGGACAGCTTCTCGAGGATCTCCTCTGCGGTCACCATGTTGGCGCGATTCCATAGGCCGCCCGCATCGAGGGGCATCTGCTCGATGAAGCGCAGCTGCCAGTCCTCCTCTAGTGCCCGCGTGAGCATCGGCACGGCCTCGTCTTCGTTGACACCGCGCATGAGCACCGAGTTGACCTTGACGGGCGATAGGCCGGCGGCTCGAGCAGCGGCGAGCCCGGCGAAGACATCGTCGAGGCGGTCGCGGTGGGTGAGGGCCTTGAAGCGCTCGCGGTCGAGCGTGTCGAGACTGACGTTGACCCGCTCGAGCCCGGCATCGCGCAGGGGCCCCGCGAGGCCGGCGAGGCGCAGGGCATTGGTCGTGATGGAGATCCTCGGCGGGCGGGGGAGGGCGTTGATGCGACGCACGACATCGACGACATCGGGGCGCAGGAGCGGCTCCCCACCGGTGAGGCGCACTTCGTCGATGCCCTCATCCACGGCGATCTCCAGCACGAACATCAATTCGTCGGTGGTAAGGAGTTCGGCGCTGGGGATCCAGTCTGCGAAGTCCGCGGGCATGCAGTACGTGCAGCGCAGGGAGCAGCGATCGGTGAGCGAGATGCGCATGTCGCGGTGGCCGCGACCGTAGGAGTCGACCAGGCGTGTCTCGTGAATGTCGTCAGCGTGGCTCATGCGCAGTTCACCCACTCGTCGGTGCCGTCGGTGAAGAACTGGTGCTTCCAGACCGGGATGCGCGCCTTCGTCTCCTCGACGAGCGCACTGCACGCGGCGAAGGCATCGCCTCGGTGCGCGGCGCTCACCGCCGCGGCGAGTGCGCAGTCGCCGATCTCGAGGGCTCCCGTGCGGTGGGCGACGGCAACGGCGATCACGTCGAAACGCTCGGCCACCTCGGCCGCGATCTCGGCGAGGATGTCCCCGGCGCTGGGATGGGCCTCGTAGTCCAGGCGCAGGACTCCGCGTCCGTGGTCGTGGTCGCGGACGTCGCCCGAGAAAGTGACCACCGCACCGGCGCGCGGATCGTCGACAGCGTCCGCCATCGCTCGGGCCGAGAGGGCCTCCGCCGAGACGGCAGAGTGCCGCACGGCACCCGAGTGGCTAGTCGCCTGCATTCCGTCATTATTGGGGTCTCGGCACCCGATCGCCATCGGATATGCCCGGAAGGGAGTCCCATGAGGGAGATCCTCAACGATCTGCTCGCGGCCCATGACCGTGGCGAGCCCTGCGCCATGGCCACGGTGGTGCGCACCTGGCGCTCCGCACCTCGGCCCGCGGGTGCGTCGATGATCGTCACGGCGGGTGGCGAGGCCATCGGTTCCGTCAGTGGCGGCTGTGTCGAAGGCGCTCTCTACGACCTGGGTCAGGAGGTCCTCGCCGACGGTGTGCCTCGTTTCGAGACCTACGGCGTGAGCGATGACGATGCCTTCTCGGTAGGACTCACCTGCGGCGGCATCCTCGATGTCTTTGTCGAGCGAGTGGATCGCGACGCGTGGCCGGAGCTCCCCGGCGTGCTCCAGAGCGTCGAGAACGAAGAGCCCGTCGCCGTCGCGACCATCGTCGCGTCGCCGGCTGGCGCGGCCCTGGGTCGCCATCTCGTAGTGCGCCCCGACTCGGTCGAGGGCTCCCTGGGCACGGAGCGACTCGACGAGACGGTGGCGGCTGATGCCCGCGGCATGCTCGCCTCCGGCACCACGGGATTCCTGCGCTACGGGCCTGAGGGTGAGCGTCTCGGCGACGGCCTCGACGTCTTCGTTGCGAGCATGGCCCCGCCGCCTCGCATGTACATCTTCGGCGCCATCGACTTCTCTGCCGCGCTCTGCCGTGTCGGCAAGGTCCTCGGGTTCCGCGTCACCGTGTGCGACGCCCGGGAGATCTTCGCGACGCCGCGACGATTCCCCGACGCCGACGAGGTCGTCGTCGACTGGCCGCACCGCTGGCTCGCGAGCCAGCCGGTCGATCGCCGCACGGTGATCTGCGTGCTCACCCACGACCCGAAGTTCGACGTACCCGCCCTCGAGGTGGCCCTGCGCACGGAGGCCGGCTACGTCGGGGCGATGGGCTCCCGGCGTACGCATGAGGATCGCCTGCGCCGACTCAAGGAGGCGGGCATGACCGATGAGGAGATCGCGCGCCTGCGTTCGCCGATCGGCCTCGATCTCGGAGCACGCACTCCGGAGGAGACGGCCATCTCGATCGCGGCCGAGATCATCCAGGAGCGCTGGGGCGGCAGTGGTGAGCACCTGGCCTCGACGAGCGGACCGATCCACCCCGGCGCACCCCGCTAGCGGGTGACGATGAGCAGCGTCGCGGGGCTTGTCCTCGCAGCCGGCGAAGGCCGACGTTTCGGAGGCCCGAAGGCACCCGTCGTCATCGACGGCGAGCGGCTTGTCGATCGCGCCGTGCGTGTGCTGCGCGAGGGAGGCTGCGACCCGGTCTACGTCGTCCTCGGGGCGTGGCAGGGCGATGTGCCTGACGCGCTGACGGTGGCGAATCCCGATTGGGCGCAGGGCATGGGCTCATCCCTGCGTGCCGGCCTGGATGTCATCGCGGGTGCTGACGATGTCGATCGCGTCATCGTCACGCTCGTCGACCTCCCCGGCCTCACGGGCGAGGCCGTGGCCCGACTCGTTGCCAGCTCCGCACGAATGGCGCAGGCGTCCTACGACGGGGAGCGGGGCCACCCGGTCCTGCTGGGCCGCGAGCACGT
Source organism: Candidatus Nanopelagicales bacterium (assembly GCA_044238565.1). Taxonomy (GTDB): domain Bacteria; phylum Actinomycetota; class Actinomycetes; order S36-B12; family S36-B12; genus Mxb001. The sequence continues at coordinate 1,971 of JBIIDD010000082.1, read as the reverse complement.
CGAGGGTGTGTCCCTGGCGGCGCAGGGCGATCGCGGCGCCCGCGACTACCTGCGTGCGCACTCCGCTGAGGTCGCGCTCGTCGAGGTCGGCGACATCGCCTCCGGCGAGGATCTCGACGTACCCCTGTGATCGCGAGTGGTCACTTGTTGAGTGGTGGCATGAGGAGCAGACACCCAGCAACTGACCACTCGCGGGGGATCTAGAGGCCGAGGGTGCGGGCGATGACGAGAAGTTGCACTTCACTCGCGCCCTCGACCACCCGCAGCATGCGCAGGTGGCGCAGGACGCGCTCGACAGGCCCCTCGCGCATGAGACCCATGCCTCCGAACACCTGCAGGCAGCGGTCCGCGACGACGTATGCCTCCTCGGTCGCATAGAACTTCGTGATGGACGCGTCACCCATGATGGCGAGCGCGTCACCTCCGGTGTCGACGCGCCAGGCGAGGTGGTAGACGAGCCAGCGGATCGCCTCGATATCCGCCTTGCTGCGTGCCAGCGGGAACGACACTCCCTGCTGCTTGCTGAGCGGCTTGCCGAAGGCCGTGCGGACCTTCGCGTGTTCGACGGCCGAGTCCAGGGCCCACTCGGCGAGGCCGAGCGACTGCGCGCCGATGTAGGCGCGGCCGGAATTGAGGAAGGCCATAGCCTCGAAGAAGCCCATGCCCACCTCGCCGATGACGTGGTCGGCGGGCACGCGCGCCGCATCGAAGAAGAGCTCGGCGGGGTGGGAATCCGACATGTTCCACTGCAGCTTGCCGCGCCGGAATTGGTCGGAGGGTACGACGAACGCCGTGATGCCACCGGCCGCGCGCTTCTCGGGATCGGTGACCGCGAAGACGATGGCGAAGTCAGCGTGCTCGCCGTTGGTGATGTAGTGCTTGTGCCCGGTGATGACCCATTCGTCGCCGTCGCGGACCGCTGACGTACGAATCGCCTGGGCGTCGCTGCCGGCCTCCGGCTCGGTGAGGGCGAAGCACATCGTCTTCTCTCCCGAGGCCACCGGCAGGACGTAGGTCTCCCATAGGTGCGGGGGCAGTTTGAGCAGGAGCGGCGAGGGACCCGCGGGATTGGGGGGTGCGATCGCCGCCATGGCCAGGCGCATGCCGGAGCGGGCGGCATCCTCGACGAGGAGCGAGGTGCCCAGCACCGACAGGCCCTGACCCCCCGCCTCCTCGGGCATGTAGGCGGCGTAGAAGCCCTCCCGCGCGCTCCGCAGGCGGATGTCGCGGATGACGGGCTCGAGCACCTCTCGATCGGGAGCCTCGCCCCAGAACTGGCGGCCGTGCTCCTCCTCGAGCGGCCGGATCTCGCGGTCGAGGAAGGAAGCAAAGGACTGGCGAAGCGCCGTCAGCTCGTCGGGGATGCGGAAGTCCATGAAGGGATACTGCCCCACCTCGGGTCAGGCTGCTCGCGATAGCGTCCGGGCATGTCCTCGCCACTGATTCCCGGGATCGATCCCGGCTCCGTGACCCCCATCCCCTTCCTCGGCGGCTGGACTACCGGCACCGAATCCGCCGAGGTGCGCGCGCCCTACGACGATGCCCTGCTCGGCAGCGTCCCGGTCATGGCACCCGCGGATGTGGACGCCGCCGTCGCCCATGCCAAGTCAGCGCTGCACGCAGAGCCGCTTCCCCAGTGGAAGCGTGCGGAGATCCTCGACCGTGCTGCCGAGCTGCTTCTCGAGCGCCGGGAACAGTTCGGCCGGTGCATCGCCTGGGAGGCGGCCAAGCCCATCAGGACCGCTCGTGCGGAGGCGGAGCGCGCGGCGAGCACGATGCAGTTCTCTGCGGCTGTCGCGCGCACGCTCACCGGTGAGACCGTGCCGCTCGAGGCGTCGTCCGCGGGCGAGGGCAAGGTCGGCTTCGTCCTGCGCGTGCCCATCGGGGTCGTCGGCGCGATCTCGCCCTTCAACTTCCCGCTCAATCTCGTGGCCCACAAGCTCGGCCCGGCGATCGCCGCGGGTTGCCCGG
>JBIIDD010000081.1:0-5437 GCA_044238565.1 Candidatus Nanopelagicales bacterium | reverse complement strand
CCGATCTCCTTCCCGCCCTACAGGGGCACGACAAGGTCCACGCCCTGCACGTGCTGGATCGCTGTGACCTGCTCGTCATGGTCGGTGATTCGGATCTGCTCACGCCCGTCGGCCACAGCTACGAGATCGTGCGGCATACGCCGTCGGCCGAGCTCGTCATTCTCCCGGGCGTTGGTCACATGCTCACTCTCGAGGCCGTCGACGATGTCAACAAGCACCTGCGAGCACTGGTCGAACGCGTCGGATGAGCCGCCAGCGGACGGTCTTCCTCGCAGATGCCGAGGCCACACGGGCCTGGGGCAGGAGGCTTGCCGACCATGTGCGAGTCGGCGACCTCATCGTCCTCACCGGTGATCTCGGTGCCGGCAAGACGACCATGACGCGCGGTCTCGGCGAGGGACTCGGGGTGCGCGGCGCGGTGACCAGTCCCACCTTCGTCATCGCGCGACGGCATCCCGCGGGCGAACGAGGCATCGACTTGCTGCATGTCGATGCCTATCGACTGGGCTCGGCGTCGGAGGTGGATGACCTCGATCTCGACGTCACCGGGGCGGTCACGGTGGTGGAGTGGGGGACAGGTCGCGTCGAGCATCTCGCCGAGAGCCGACTCGAGGTCGTACTCGCAGCGGAGGGTGAGGGGCGGGAGGCCGTCGTCACCGGTCACGGACCACGCTGGGACGACGCTGCCGTCGCCTCCCTCGTCAGCCCTGGAGAAGCGTGATCGTGCGCCGACGATGAGGCTCGCCGCCTCCCGTCGGTGGCAGGCCTAGGGTGTCCCCGTGGTCCTCCTTGCCCTGGACACGTCGACCGCGCTCACGACTGTCGCACTCGTTGCGTCCGGAGGCGACGTGCTCGCACAGTCCTCCCATCTCGATGCGCGTCGGCACGCCGAGGTACTGCCCAGGCTCGTGCACGAGGTCTTCGCAGTGTCGGGCTCCCGGCCCACCGACCTCGATCTCGTCGCGGTCGGTGTGGGTCCAGGACCTTTCACCGGGCTGCGCGTCGGCATCGCCTTCGCCCGGGCAGTTGCCCACGCGAGAGATATTCCCGTCGTCGGCGCCATGAGCCTCGACGTCATCGCGCGTGGCCAAGGCGATGACGGTCCCTTCACCGTCGTGACGCGCTCGCGACGCGTGGAGGTGGCGTGGGCGGCGTACGACGGCGCGCAACGTCGCATCGAGGGACCGCTGGTGCTCCCCGATCCGGGCTACCCACGCCTGGGTCGCGTCATCGGCGACGTCGACGGTGTCGACGCACTCGCGCGGCCGGCCGCCGCCGACCTGGGGAGTCTCGTTCAGGAGCGCATCGAGGCAGGTGAGGCACTGCCCGGTGCTCGCACCTGGCCCGAGGACGCCGCCGATGGCTCGGGTGCACCGACGGCCTCCCTGCTCGCGTCGCTGGCAGCTAAGGATCTCTGGCTCCTGCCTGCGCTGCCGCTCTACCTGCGGCGACCGGATGCGGTGCCGGCATGACGGACGTGATCACGCGCCCCATGCGCTGGTGGGATATCCCTGCCGTCATGGCCATCGAGGAGTCGGCGTTCCCGACGACCGCGTGGTCGCCGTCCCAGTTCTGGTCCGAGCTCGCCCAGCCTGACCGCACCTACTTCGTCACCGAGTCGGCCGATCGGGTCGTGGCTTACGCCGGGGTGATGGTGCGTCCTCCGACCGCGGACGTGCAGACGATTGCCGTGGAGCCTGGGCATCGTGGTCAAGGGACCGGTCGTGACCTGCTGATCCGAATGCTCGGCGTCGCCGAGGCGAGCGGCTGCACGGAGGTGCTCCTCGAGGTGAGCGCTGACAACGCTCCCGCCGTCGGGCTCTACGAGACGGAAGGCTTTGAGGTCATTGCACGGCGGAGCTCCTACTACGCCCCCGGCCGCGACGCCCTCATCATGCGTCGGAGGCGACCGTGACCGACGCGCCCCTCGTGCTGGGCATCGAGACCTCCTGCGACGAGACGGGAATCGCTCTCGTGCGAGGTCGGACGCTGCTCTCCGATGCAGTGGCCTCGAGTGTGGACGAGCAGGCGCGCTTCGGCGGAGTGGTCCCCGAGGTCGCCAGTCGTGCTCACCTCGAGGCGTTCGACGCCACCCTGGAGCGCGCCACCTCGGAGGCGGGCGTCGTGCTCGGTGACATCGATGCCATCGCGGTGACATCGGGCCCCGGCCTCGTCGGGGCGCTGCTCGTCGGTGTCAGTGCCGCCGAAGGTCTCGCCCTTGCCCTCGACCGCCCGCTCTACGGCGTCAACCACCTAGCCGCACACGTGGCGGTGGATCGACTCGTCCACGGCGACATCCCCGAACCCGCTATCGCCCTGCTCGTCTCGGGAGGTCACACATCGCTGCTGCGAGTCGATGACGTCACGCTCGATGTGACGCCTCTCGGTGCCACGCTCGACGATGCGGCGGGAGAGGCCTTCGACAAGGTGGCGCGACTCCTCGGCCTGCCCTTTCCTGGCGGCCCTCACATCGATCGGGCGGCCGTTGCGGGTGATCCCTCGTCCATCGACTTCCCGCGTGGTCTCACATCGGCGCGCGATGACGCCGAGCATCGTCTGGACTTCAGCTTCTCCGGGGTCAAGACCGCTGTCGTCCGATGGCTCAGGGCGCGGGAGGAGTCGGGGGACCGGATCCCCACGGCCGATGTCGCCGCGGCGTTCCAGGAGGCGGTCGCGGATGTCCTCGTGACCAAGGCCTTGCGGGCCTGTGCGGACAGCGGCATCGAGACACTCATCGTGGGCGGCGGTGTCGCAGCCAACTCGCGTCTGCGCGCCATGCTCGATGAACGGGCGGTCCACCTCGATGTGCGCATCCCTCCGGCGCACCTGTGCACCGACAACGGCGCGATGGTCGCGGCCCTTGGTGCTGCCCTCGTCGAGAAGGGTCGGCCTCCCTCGTCACCGGGCTTCGGTGCGGACTCCTCCCTCCCCGTGCAGGAGATCGTTGCCGCAGCGGTGCGCAGCGGGCTTCCCGCATCTCGCGCGGGTATCGTCGACGTATGAGCGATGCGAGGCGCACCCCGGGGCTCCTGCCCGGAATAGCAATCGCCGTGGCCTTCGTGGCTGCGGGGGTCGGTGGCTTCGCCGTCGGTGCGCTGACGGGGTCGCCCGAGCCCGCCTCGGCCACCGAGTCTGGGCCAACCCCCACTGCGAGTGACGCCCTCGCGCCGACGCCGAGCTCGTCGGCTCCGCTGCCCACTCCCAGCGACGATGCCTATGTCGCTGCCCTCGACGACTCGCTTCAGATGGGCAGCGAGACCCTGGCCGAGGGCCAGTCGGGGCGCAGCGATGCCAACCTGGCCGACAGTGACGTCGAGATCCTCAACTGGGTGGAGACCGATGACCCGGTCTTCTTCATCACCATCGACGATGGCCTCGTCGACTCACCCGCCGTCCGTGAGGTCATCGACCGCTATCAGATCCCTGTCACGGCGTTCCTCACCGAGTACGCCGTACGCGACAAGACCGACTACTTCGAGGCAGTGACGGCGTACGGCGGATCCGTGCAGAACCACACGATGGTGCACGGTGCGCTCAACGATCCCAAGACGGATGTCGAGTGGGAGATCTGCGAGACACAGGATCGCCTCGAAAAGCAATTCGGCTACCGGCCGTGGATGCTCCGTCCGCCCTACGGTGCCGGTCCTGACGACCCCGACGTGCTGAAGTACGCCGAGCAGTGCGGCATCAATCGCATCGTCCTGTGGAACGTCGTCGTGACCGACGACAACGAGGTCGAGTATTGGGAGCCCCCCATCAAGGCGGGTGACATCGTGCTGCTGCACTGGGTCGATGGTCTCGAAGTCGGCCTCGAGAAGATCCTCGAGCTGGGTAAGGCCCAGGGGCTCACTCCCGCGCCGCTCGAGGACTACATCTGATCACCTTCGACGGCGTCTTCGGTGGTGCGACGTGGGCCATCGACGGCGGCCTGGCCACCGAACTCGAGCGCAGGGGTCATGATCTCGGCGACGCCCTCTGGTCCGCGCGGATCCTGGCGGATGATCCTGCAGAGATCCGTGCCGTCCATGAGGCGTACCTGGACGCGGGTGCCCGGGTGGTGGTCACGGCGAGCTATCAGGTGTCGCGTGCGGGATTCGTCGAAGCGGGTCGCACCGTGCAAGAAGCCGATGCGGCCCTGCGCATGGCAGTGGACGTCGCGCGAGATGCGGTAGCGGGCCGGGACGCCTTTGTCGCAGCGAGCGTGGGCCCCTACGGTGCGATCCTTCACGACGGCAGCGAGTACCGCGGTCGCTACGGCGTGAGCCATGCGCAACTGGTCGACTTCCATGCGGAGCGCCTCGCGGTCATCGTGGAGTCGGGCCCGGACCTCCTCGCGATCGAGACGATCCCCGATCTCGACGAGGTCGCCGCCCTCATCGACGTGCTCGCTGACGTCTCCGACCTGCCGGCGTGGCTCACCATGAGTTGCGCGGATGGGGCGCTCACCGCTGCGGGCCAGCCCATCGAGGAGTTAGCCGCCATGGTCGCGGGCACTCCCTCCCTTCGCGCCGTGGGCGTCAACTGCACCGCCCCCGAGCATGTGGAGTCCCTGCTCACGCGACTCGGCGACGCCGGTGCCCCGGCGCTCGTGGCCTACCCCAACTCCGGTCGCGCGTGGTCCCCGACCACCGGCTGGTCCGGTGAGGGCACCGACGTGGGCGAGGACCTCGTCTCCCGGTGGCGCCAGGTGCCTGGAGTGGCGCTCATCGGCGGGTGCTGTGGCGTCGGCCCCGACGCTGTCGCTGGGATCGCGCGCACGCTGTCGTCCTAGGCGCGAGAGCGCTCAACTGCAAGGGTGCGACCCTGCCCCGTCACCGGTGTGATCCACCACAACGACGCGTCGTTGCGCATCTGCACCCCGGTCAGCCTGACGAAGCGTCGTATTGGCGATGAAGGGGCGATCGCTCGACCGCGAAGGCTCGATCCTGCCCCGTGATGACGACGGTGACCGCCTCGCCGACCTCCGGTCGATGACCCACGCGCCGATCCCACTCCGTCGCCGACACGTGGGCATCGGCGGTCTTCCAGGTGACCGACCCTCTCCCGCGCAGCCACGCTCGCAAGTCACGCGTCCGGTGCGGGATCTCCTCGGTGATCCGCCATCCCCGTGCGAGCGCGGTGTCGGTCACCGTCTCGGCTGTGAGCCAGGTGCCCCCGTCCAGACGTGCGGCTGCGAGGTCGGTCGCCAGCCTGCCCACGAGGTCGGCCCGGACCACCGCGGGGGTCGGCTCGAGGAGGTAGGCGGATGCCTCGCTGGTCGCCGGACCGAGATCGGGGGGTGCGTTGCGCGGGGCCTCGATGGATGCCATCCGATCGTCGCTGAGTGCGGTGGCGCGTCTCGCGGCGTGGCCGAGCGATCCCATCCACACGCTCGCCTCCACGGTCTCCCCTTCGTGGTCGACCCACTCGATGTCGGCGGCGGTGGGGGCTCGACGCG
>JBIIDD010000080.1:0-5473 GCA_044238565.1 Candidatus Nanopelagicales bacterium | reverse complement strand
GAGAGGTGGGGTGGCCGCCTGAAGTCTGATCGCTACACCCGATGCGATGTCTTCGACGCTCGCTGGCAGGGCCATCGCGTGATCCTGGCGCGCGGACGCTCCTACATGAACGAGTCCGGGGGACCGGTGGCGTCCCTGGCAGATCACTTCCGCGTGCCTGTCGACCGCATCATCGTGGTGCACGATGAGCTCGACATCGCCTTCGGAGCGCTGCGCGTGAAGCAGGGGGGCGGAGACGGTGGTCACAACGGCTTGCGCAGCATCCGCAAGGTGCTCGGCAGCGGGGAGACGATCCGGATCCGTATCGGCATCGGCCGCCCTCCGGGCAGACAGGATCCGGCGGATTACGTCCTCAAGGCCTTCAGCGCAGCCCAGCGCGATGACCTGGCTCTCCTCATCGACCGGGCGGATGACGCAATCGAATGCGTCATCGAGGAGGGGGTCCCGGTAGCGCAGAATAGATACAACTCCGATTAGGCATGGGTCCGACCACATCGACGTGCACCACCTCGTCCCGTCCCGCATATCCGCCCCTACCGAGGGCACACCCACCGAAGGGCACACCATGAGCAGCAGCCCCCTCGCCGAAGCGACCGACATGGAGATCTCCGCAAGCGTGGCCGCGGAGGCAGGACGCCTCCTGGTGGAGCTGCGTGATGGATTCGGGCCCGTGGAGGATCGCGAGACGGCCGATGCGCTGCGCAAGCAGGCAGATGCCACATCGCACGAGCTCATCGTCGCGCGGCTCGGTGCGGCGCGCCCGCAGGACTGCGTCCTCAGTGAGGAGGGCGCCGATGACCTGGCGCGGCTGGAGGCCGAGCGTGTGTGGATCGTCGACCCGCTCGACGGCACCTGGGAGTACGGCCAGGGCCGCGTTGACTTCGCCGTGCACATCGTGTTGTGGCACGCCGATCCGGCGGCACCGGGCGGTGGTCGGCTCAGCGCCGGCACCGTGGACCTGCCCGCGCAGGGCCTCGCGCGCCGTTCGGATGATGCCCCCGTGCCTGTGAGAGGACTCCCGCAGGATCGCCCCGTGCGCATCGTCGCCTCGCGCACGCGCCCGCCCGCGGTGCTCGCTGATGTCGTGGCCGCCCTCGATGCGAGCCTGCGCGAGCAGGGCCACCCGCACGGGGTCGAGGTCATCGACGTGGGCTCCGTGGGCGCCAAGGTCAACGAGATCCTCTCCGGCCGGGCCGAGGCCTACGTCCACGACACCGGCTTCTACGAGTGGGATGTCGCCGCGCCGCTGGCCGTCGCCCATGCGCACGGGCTCACCGCATCGCACGTCGATGGCAGTCCGGTGAGTTTCAATCGCGAGCGCCCGTATGTCACGGATCTCCTCGTCGGGCTGCCCGACTTCGCCGAGCAGTTGCGCGCAGGGATGCTGCGCGCCACCGGAGCGTGACGCTCCCGGGCCTCACCCAGGCACTCGGCGGCATCCCGGGTGTCGCCGAGGCCGTCGAACGCGCCGTGCGCGGCGTGGATGGCGTGCACATCACGGCGATCCCGGAGGTGCGGCCCGCGCTTATCGGTGCGGTCGCGGATCACATACCCGACGAGCGCCGCGTGCTCGTCGTCACGGCCACGGCACGCGAGGCCGAGGACATCGCCGATGCCGTGGAGGATCAGCTCGGCCCGGGAAGCGCCGTGGTCTTCGCGTCATGGGAGACGCTCCCGCATGAGCGACTGAGTCCTGCGGCGGATACCGCCGGCAGTCGAGTCTCGATCCTGCGCAGGCTCGCCCATCCGGAGCAGGACGATCCCTTGCTCGTGATCTGCGCACCTGTGCGCTCGGTGCTCCAGCCGCTCGTTGCGGGCCTGGCCGCCCTCGAGCCGCTCGTCCTCGAGGAAGGTGAGGAGATCGATGTCGATGCCGTCGTGGCAGACCTCGTGCTGCGCGGCTACTCCCGGGTCGACCTCGTCGAGCGCCGCGGCCACTTCGCCGTGCGCGGAGGCATCCTCGATGTCTTCCCCACGACCGCCGAGCATCCGGTGCGCATCGAGCTGTGGGGTGACACGGTTGAGGAGATCCGCGACTTCTCCGTGGCCGATCAACGGTCACGTCAGCACGTGGGTCGCGTCGCGCTGCATCCTGCGCGCGAGCTCCTGCTCACCGCCGATGTGCGGGCTCGCGCTCGCACCCTCGCATCGGCGCACCCGGGTGCGGCGGATGTCCTCGATCGTGTAGCGGAAGGCCTTGTCGCCGATGGCATGGAAGCCTTTGCTCCCGTCCTCGTCGACCGCATGGAGCTCCTTGTCGATCTCCTACCGCCTCGATCCCTGATGCTGCTGTGCGACCCCGAGCGCATCCGTGCCCGTGCTGAGGATCTCGTGCGCACGTCCCAGGAATTCCTGGAGGCGTCGTGGCACGGCGCTGCGGCGGGCGCAGCGACACCGCTCGGGGTGGCCGATCTCGACCTTGCGGCGGCGGCGTATCGATCCGTCGAGGAGATCGAATCCGCCGCTCGCTCGCGCGGGATCGTCTGGACGACCGATGCCTTCGCGCAGGAGGGCGACGACCTCGTCCTCGACGCTCGCCCCCTACCTGACCGGCGGGGCGGCCTGCCCGAGGTGCTCGACGACATCCGAGGGTGGCGTGCCGGGGAAGACCGGGTGATCCTGCTGGCGGAGGGCGCAGGCTCCGCGGAGCGCATCGCAGCATCGCTGCGCGACGAGGGCATCGATGCGACCTGGTGCAAGGACATCCCCGAGGTCGCGTCCCAGCATCAGGGCGTCCTCGTCGCTGCAGCGCGATGGCAGGGCGGCTTTGCCTCGCCCGGCGGCCGCATCGTCTTGGTGACCGAAGCTGATCTCTTCGGGCAGCGGTCGCCGGTCCGCGATGCGGCGCGCATGCCCTCGCGTCGGCGCCGCACGATCGATCCCCTGCAACTCGTGGCCGGCGACCTCGTGGTGCACGAGCAGCACGGTGTCGGTCGCTACGTCGAGATGGTCCAGCGCACCGTGGCCGATGCCACCCGCGAGTACCTCGTCATCGAGTACGCCGCCTCTCGGAGGGGCCAGCCGCCCGATCGTCTCTACGTCCCCACGGACCAACTCGACCAGGTGACGCGCTACGTCGGAGGGGAGGCGCCAACTCTCAGCAAGTTGGGCGGCTCCGACTGGCAGCGCACCAAGGCGCGTGCGCGCCGCGCGGTGCGGGAGATCGCTGATGAGCTGGTGCGGCTGTATGCGAAGCGACAGGCGACCTCGGGCTATGCCTTCGCCTCTGACACCGCATGGCAGCACGAGCTCGAGGCCGCTTTCCCCTTCGTCGAGACGGCTGATCAACTCGCGAGCATCGATGAGGTCAAGGCCGACATGGAACGCTCCATGCCCATGGATCGCGTCATCTGCGGTGATGTCGGATACGGGAAGACCGAGATCGCGGTCCGCGCGGCCTTCAAGGCCGTGCAGGACGGCAAGCAGGTGGCGGTGCTGGTGCCGACGACACTGCTCGTGCAGCAGCACTTCCGCACGTTTACGGAGCGCTACGCGCCTTTCCCGGTGAAGGTCGCTGCGCTGTCCCGCTTCCAGACCGACGCCGAGGCCAAGCGCACCCTCGAAGGACTGGCCGACGGCACCGTCGACGTCGTCATCGGCACGCATCGCATGCTCACGCCCCAGGTCCGCTTCAAGGACCTGGGCCTTCTCATCGTCGATGAGGAGCAGCGCTTCGGCGTGGAGCACAAGGAGCACATCAAGGCGCTGCGCACGTCGGTCGACGTACTCACCATGTCGGCGACCCCGATCCCGCGCACGCTCGAGATGTCGCTCACGGGCATCCGGGAGATGTCCACCATCCAGACTCCTCCGGAGGAGCGCCATCCGGTGCTCACCTACGTCGGCCCGTACGACGACCGCCAGGTGGCGGCTGCGATCCATCGCGAACTCATCCGAGACGGTCAGATCTTCTTCATCCACAATCGCGTCGAGTCCATCGACCGGGTGGCCGGGCGCCTGCGCGATCTCGTGCCCGAGGCACGCATCGCCGTCGCGCACGGTCAGATGAACGAGCACGAGTTGGAGCGGATCGTCCTCGACTTCTGGGAGCGGCGGATCGACGTCCTCGTCGCGACGACGATCGTCGAGAACGGCATCGACATCCCCAACGCCAACACGCTCATCGTCGACCGTGCCGATGCACTCGGGCTGGCCCAACTGCACCAGCTGCGCGGTCGCGTCGGTCGGGGGCGCGAGCGTGGCTACGCCTACCTGCTCTATCCGGCGGAGCGCCCCCTGACCGAGACGGCGCACGAGCGCCTCGCCACGATCGCGCAGCACTCCGATCTCGGGTCGGGTATGCGGATTGCGATGAAGGACCTTGAGATCCGCGGCGCGGGCAACCTGCTGGGCGGCGAGCAGAGCGGCCACATCGCGGAGGTGGGCTTCGATCTCTACGTGCGGCTCGTGGGTGAGGCCTTGGCGCACGCGCGCGGCGATGTCGACGCCGCTCCGCTCGAGGTCAAGATCGAGCTGCCCTTCGATGCGCATATCCCGCACGACTACGTGCCCGAGGAGCGCCTGCGCCTCGAGGCCTATCGCGGCATCGCGACGGCGGTGAGCGACGCGGATGTGGACGCCGTCGCCGAGGAACTCGTGGACCGCTACGGCTCACCCCCTCCCGCCGTCGAGACGCTGCTCGCCGTGGCACGCCTGCGCGTGCGCGCCCGCGCCGCGGGTGTGGGCGAGATCGTGATGGCCGGTCCCCGTGTGCGCTTCCACCCCGTCGAACTGCCCGAATCCCGGGAGCTGCGCCTCACGCGGCTCCACCCGGGCACGCTCCTCAAGCCCGCGGTCCGTACGATCCTGGTGCCGCGTCCGCCCGCTGGTTCGACGACCGATGCCGAGCTGGTGGAGTGGGTGCGAGGGGTGCTCGATCTCCTCGACCCGCCCGAGGGCGCGGCATGAGACGTCATTCGGTGCATGAGCACGCGCGAGGGAACGGGAGCATCGTGACCACGATGAGGCGGCGAGGGATCGTGGCGCTGGCGGCCAGCCTGGCGCTCGGAGCCAGTGTGACGTTGGCTGGCTGCGGGGGCCTCGGAGATGCCGGATCCGCTGCCACCGTCGGCGACGCTCAGATCTCGACACAGGCACTCGCCTCCGACACCGAGGCGATCCAGCAGGAGCGCGGCGGCACCCCTGGGGCTCCGGATTCCGCTCTCACCCTCGGTGTCCTGCAGCGCCTGGTCATCACCGAACTCGTGGGCCAGGCGTCGACTGCCGCGGGGGTCACGGTCACCCAGGGCGAGATCGACGCGGCCCTCGCGGAGTTCGAAGCGCAGCTGGGCGGCCCCGAGGGAGTACGGACGGCCTTCTTGGAGAGCAACGTCCCCGCATCGGGCATCGAGGGGCAGGTGCTGCTCTCGCTGCAGGTGCAGAAGCTCGGAGTCGTGCTGGCCCCCGAGGCCGCCGACGCCACGGGTCAGCAGCAGGCGGTCGTCCAGTACGTCACCGGCTTCGGCCTGCAGGA
>JBIIDD010000079.1:0-5508 GCA_044238565.1 Candidatus Nanopelagicales bacterium | reverse complement strand
GCCGGTCCCGATACCTCGCTCCACGAGCAGCCAGCGCGGGCGATTCTGCGTGCGTGCGAGAAGCAGGGCATCAGCGTGAGCGATCTCGATCTCATCGAGATCAACGAGGCCTTCGCTGCCGTCGGCATCGTGTCGATGCGGCAACTGGGTGTCTCCGAAGACATCGTCAACGTCAATGGCGGTGCCATCGCTCTCGGGCACCCCATTGGCATGTCGGGTGCGCGCATCGTGCTCCATCTCGCCTACGAGCTGCGCCGTCGCGGCGGGGGTCTCGGTGCCGCGGCCCTGTGCGGTGGGGGCGGCCAGGGAGACGCGCTCATCATCAGCGTGCCCGAGGCCTGATGGAGGTCGATGAGCTCGTCACGCGCGTGAGCGCGGGGGAGGCGCGTGCTGTCGCCAGGCTCATCTCATGGGTGGAGGACGGATCCCCCGAACTCGCACGCGCGCTCGAGCAGTTGCCCGTCCGGTCTCCCGCCTACGTGATCGGCATCACCGGTTCCCCCGGTGTCGGGAAGTCCACCGTGACATCGGCGCTCGTGGGCGCGTATCGGGCGCGCGGCCGGCGGGTCGGCGTACTCGCCATCGATCCGAGCTCGCCCTTCACCGGTGGTGCGCTGCTCGGCGATCGCATCCGCATGCAGGAGCACGCCACCGATCCGGGTGTCTTCATCCGGTCCATGGCGTCGCGCGGTCATCTCGGCGGCATGGCGGCTGCCACGCCCCAGGCCGTGCGCGTGCTCGAGGCGGCCGGATGCGATGTCGTGCTCATCGAGACCGTCGGCGTCGGTCAGTCCGAGGTGGATGTCGCCGCGACCGCTGATGCCACCGTGGTGCTCCTCGCACCCGGCATGGGCGACGGCGTGCAGGCGGCGAAGGCGGGGATCCTGGAGATCGCCGACATCGTCTGCGTCAACAAGGCCGATCGCGAGGGCGCCGAGGCGACGGCGCGCGACGTGCGACAGATGGTGCGCCTGGGCACTCCAGCAGACGGCTGGACCCCCCTTGTCGTCACCTCCGTCGCCGCCCAGGGGGCCATCGACGACCTCCTCGGCGCCCTTGATGAGCGGCGCGCCTGGCTCGATGAGGGAGAGCGGGGCGTGCAGCGCCGGCGGGCCCGCGCTGCGGCCGAGATCCTCGCTCTCGCCAGTGGACGTGCGCGGATGCTGCTGGCGGAGCGGCTCTCCCCGGAGGTGATCAACGCGGTGGCTGATGGCCGGTTGAGTTCCTTCGCGGCGGCGGATGGGCTCCTCTCGGAGCCCTGATCGACAGTGGGAGGATAGGGGCGTGAGTCAGCCCTCCCTTCCGCTCCGTGGTGCCGTCGATCTCGGAGCCCTGGCGAGCCAGCGCGAGGCGGAGAAGCGCCGCGAGAGTGCGATGTCCGATGCACCGACGGGCGTTGTCATCGATGTCACCACGGCCAGCTTCGAGCGCGACGTGATCATTCAGAGCCAGACCGTGCCGGTCGTGCTCGACCTGTGGGCCACCTGGTGCGGGCCCTGCAAGACGCTCTCGCCGATCCTCGAGGCGCTCGCGGCGGAGTACGGCGGACGATTCGTGCTTGCCAAGGTCGACGTCGACGCCGAGCAGCAGATCGCTGCCGCATTCCAGGTGCAGTCGATTCCCAGCGTCTTCGCCGTCATCGCGGGGCAGCCGCTGCCTCTCTTCCAGGGAGCCCTGCCCGAGCCCCAGGTCCGCGCGTACATCGATGAACTGCTGCGAGTCGCAGGCGAGAATGGTGTCAGCGGCACGGTCGCCGGTGTCGAGTCTCCCGTAGCTCAGCCGGATGCCGAAGCTGAGGTGCCGATCGACCCGCGCTTCACCGCCGCCTTCGATGCCATTGAAGCCGGTGACTGGTCCGCGGCTGCTCAGGCCTATCGCGAGGTGCTCGCGGCCACGCCGGGAGATGTCGACGCGCAGGCGGGAGTGGCGCTGTGTGAATTGCAACTGCGACTGGAGCAGGCCGAAGAGGCAGGTGCCCTGCGGGATGCCGATGCCGCAGCAGCCGCGGGTGACTGGGCCACCGCTTTCGCCACGCTCGTCGCCGAGGTCAAGGCCACATCCGGTGACGACCGCGATCGAGCTCGCGGCCGACTCATCGACCTCTTCGCGATCGCCGGTGATGACCCCGCGGTGCCCCCGGCCCGTGTGGCACTGGCATCCGCCCTCTTCTAGGCACCCGGTGTCCTCCCGTTGTTCTTACCGGGGTGGTCGTTGAAGATCCCGTATCGCAACCACCCCGGTAAGGACAACGAAGTTGGGGCTGTGGATGGGTGACGGTTCGGATCACTGAGTCGCGGCATGGTTGGACGATGTCGAACCGAGTGAGTGTCCAGACCGAGAGGACTGCTCGCGACCTTGAGCGCGCATTTGGCGAAGCCACCTTCAGCCTTGTCGATGCTGAGTCCGAGGGAGTCTCTCGCGGAAGGTTGCGCGCGGCAGTGAGTGCTGGCCGCGTTCTTCGACTGCGTCGAGATGCGTATGCGGTGATGCCGGTCGCATTTCCCGATGGCTCTCCTGTCGCCCTGGCGAGAAGAGCTCTGGCTGGACTCGGCTCGGCCCGCACGGCCGTCACAGGGCGAACGGGCGTGGAGCTGCACCGCCTGCCCTTCATTAAGCCTCGGGGCCGGAATGACGATCGCCATGGTGTCGAAGTACTCGTCCACGTCGATGACGCTGCCAGACTCGGGCGCATCAGTACCGGTGCGATCCTGCGTCCCTGCTCGGATTGGCCGGATGATCTCGCTGTGGTCAGTGGCGTCACTGTGACATCCGCTATGCATTCGGCCATCGATGTCGTTCGGATGGGAATCCGACCGGGCCATCGTGTTCGGGCTGAGGCCTTAGCCATTCCCGAGGCGCTCGTGCTGCTGGATGCCGCGACGAGTATGGCAGGCGCACGCACCGCGAGAGAGGGCATCTCTTTGCTTGAATCCATGCGCCCCCGCTTCTGGCACTGCAGCGGGATCCGGGCGGTGGACATAGCTACCCCTCACGTGGATCCGCTTGCCGAGTCGCCGCTTGAATCATGGTCGCGCGGCTACATGATCGTCTACGGCGTACCCCCACCCTTGACTCAGCAAGTTGTCACAGGCGTCGATGGCCATGACTATCGCGTGGACTTCTGTTGGCCGGGCCTGAAGGTGATCGGCGAGGCAGACGGACTGGCGAAGTACGGGGATACGCCTGAGCAGGTGCGCGAAGCAAAGCGCCGTGAGTTTGCGCGCCAACGTGCCCTTGAGGAGGCAGGCTGGACCGTGATCCGGTGGACATGGGATGAACTAGCGCGGGATCCCCAGGCGGTGATGAGGCGCATCCTCGACGCCATGCGCGCGGCAGCATAGGCGTGTCTTCGTTGTTCTTACCCGTGCGGTCGTTGACGGGCGTGGTTTGACGACCACACGGGTAAGTACAACGTGGGGGATTAGGAGGGGCGAAGCCAGATCGTGGCGAGGGGCGGCAGTGTGACGCGCGCACTTGCAGCCCGGCCGTGCCACGGCTCGTCGACGGCGGTGACTGCACCGAGGTTGCCGACGCCGCTCCCGCCGTACTCGTGCGCATCCGTGTTGAGGATCTCCAGCCACACGCCGGCGGCAGGAAGCCCGAGCCGATAGTCCTCGCGTGGCAATGCAGACATGTTGGAGACGCTCACGGCTGGGTTGCCATCGTCGTCCCAGCGGATCCAGCTGAAGACGTTGGACGCCGCATCGTTGGCATCGATCCACTCGAAGCCGCCGGGATCGTCATCACGCTGCCATAGAGCGGGTGTCGCTCGGTAGGCGGCATTGATGTCGCTCAGGGCACGTGCGACGCCGGCATGCTCCTCGAATTGCATGAGCCACCACTCCAGGCTCGCGTCGGCGTTCCACTCGGCGGACTGGGCGAATTCCGAGCCCATGAAGAGCAGCTTGCGCCCGGGGTGGGCCCACATGTAGCCGAGGTAGGCGCGGAGGTTGGCCAGCTCCTGCCAGCGGTCACCCGGCATCTTGCCGATGAGCGACCCCTTGCCGTGGACGACCTCGTCATGGGAGATGGGCAGGACGAAATGCTCGCTGTAGGCGTACATCATCGCGAAGGTCATCGCGTTGTGGTGGTACTGCCGGTGCACGGCCTCACGCTGCATGTAGCCCAGGGAATCGTGCATCCAGCCCATGTTCCACTTCAGGCCGAAGCCCAGACCGCCCAGGTAGGTGGGTCTCGTCACGCCGGGCCACGCGGTGGATTCCTCGGCGATGGTGACCACGCCCGGGACCCGCTTGTAGACGGTGGCGTTCATCTCCTGCAGGAAGGCGACGGCGTCGAGATTCTCACGCCCGCCGTACGCATTGGGGGACCACTGGCCGGGCTCGCGGGAGTAGTCGAGGTAGAGCATGGAGGCCACTGCGTCGACGCGCAGGCCGTCGACGTGGAACTCCTCGCACCAGAAGACGGCGTTGGAGACGAGGAAGTTGCGGACCTCGGTGCGACCGAAGTCGAAGATGTAGGTGCCCCAGTCGGGATGCTCGCCGCGTTGCGGGTCCGCATGCTCGTAGAGCGGAGTGCCGTCGAAGCGGGCAAGGGCCCAGTCGTCCTTGGGGAAGTGCGCTGGGACCCAGTCGACCAGTACGCCGATGCCTGCCTGGTGAAGACGATCGATGAGGTGGCGCAGATCGTCCGGACTGCCGAAGCGCGGCGTCGGGGCAAAGTACGACGTGACCTGGTAGCCCCAGGATCCGGCGAAGGGGTGGGCGGCGACGGGGAGGAACTCCACGTGCGTGAAGCCCTGCTCCACGACGTAGGTCGTGAGTTCCTCAGCCAGCTGGCGATAGTCCAGTCCGAGTCGCCATGAGCCCAGGTGCACCTCGTAGATCGACATGGGGCGGCGGAGCGGATCCGTCGCTTCGCGCTGAGCCATCCACGCCTCGTCCGACCACTGGTAATGGGACGTGTAGACGACCGAGCCAGTCGCAGGTGGCACCTCCGTGGCGAAGGCGAAAGGGTCCGCCTTTTCGCGCCACACGCCGTCGGCTCCGAGAATGGCGAACTTGTAGATGGTGCCGTCGCCGATGTTGGGGATGAAGATCTCCCAGATCCCGGTGGATCCCAGGCTGCGCATGGGGTGCGCGAGGCTGTCCCAGTGGTTGAAGCTGCCGGTCACCCTCACGCCGCGCGCGTTGGGCGCCCACACCGCGAAGGAGATTCCCGACACCTCCCCCTGCGGGGTGTCATAGGTGTGCGCATGTGCCCCCATCACCCGCCAGAGCTCCTCGTGCCGCCCCTCGGTGACCAGGTGAATGTCGAGTTCGCCCAGGGTCGGCAGGAATCGGTACGGATCATCGGCGGGGATCACGCGGCCGCCGTAGGTCACGTCGAGTCGATAGTCAGGGACTTTCTTGGCGGGCAGCACTCCCGCCCAGACCCCCCGATGCTCGTGGCGCAGTGGCACGCGCGTGCCGTCACCGAGGACGACGACCACGGCCTCCGCCATCGGGCGCAGCACACGCACGCTAACGCCGTCCTTGCCTGGATGCG
>JBIIDD010000078.1:0-5566 GCA_044238565.1 Candidatus Nanopelagicales bacterium | reverse complement strand
GCCGCTCCGGTGACGCACATCTGGTACTTCAAGGGCGTGCCGAGCCGTCTGGGCTACCTGCTCGACCTGGCCCCCAAGGACCTCGAGAAGGTCATCTACTTCGCCGCCTACATGATCACGAGCGTCGACGAGGAGGGCCGCCACGAGGCGCTGCCCAGCCTCGAGGCCGAGCTGGGTGTCGAGAAGTCGAAGATCGCCAAGCGTCGCGACTCCGACATCGAGACGCGGGCCCAGAAGCTCGAGGCCGACCTGGCCGAGCTCGAGGCCGACGGTGCCAAGGCCGATGTCCGCCGCAAGGTTCGTGAAGCGGCCGAGCGTGAGATGGCGTCTGTGCGCCGTCGCGCCGACAACGAGATCGAGCGCCTCGACAAGGTCTTCGATCGCTTCCGCACCCTGAAGGTCCAGGACCTCGAGGGCGACGAGATCCTCTACCGGGAGATGCGCGACCGCTACGGTCGCTGGTTCGACGGTGGCATGGGTGCCGCCGCGATCCAGAAGCGCCTCCAGACCTTCGATCTCGAGGCCGAGGCCGAGTCGCTGCGCGAGACCATTGCCACGGGCAAGGGTCAGCGCAAGGCTCGTGCGCTCAAGCGCCTCAAGGTCGTCTCGGCGTTCCTCAACACCACCAACTCGCCGCTGGGCATGGTGCTCGACGCCATCCCCGTCATCCCGCCGGACCTGCGCCCGATGGTGCAGCTCGACGGTGGCCGCTTCGCGACGAGTGATCTCAACGACCTCTACCGTCGCGTGATCAATCGCAACAACCGCCTCAAGCGCCTTCTCGACCTCGGTGCCCCCGAGATCATCGTGAACAACGAGAAGCGCATGCTCCAGGAGGCGGTGGACGCACTCTTCGACAACGGCCGTCGTGGCCGCCCGGTGACGGGCCCCGGCAACCGTCCGCTGAAGTCGCTCTCCGACATGCTCAAGGGCAAGCAGGGTCGCTTCCGCCAGAACCTCCTCGGCAAGCGCGTCGACTACTCCGGCCGCTCGGTCATCGTCGTCGGCCCGCAGCTCAAATTGCACCAGTGCGGCCTGCCCAAGCAGATGGCGCTCGAGCTCTTCAAGCCCTTCGTCATGAAGCGCCTGGTCGATCTCAACCACGCGCAGAACATCAAGAGCGCCAAGCGCATGGTCGAGCGCTCGCGCCCGGTCGTGTGGGACGTGCTCGAAGAGGTCATCGCGGAGCATCCGGTGCTGCTCAACCGTGCACCGACGCTGCACCGCCTTGGTATCCAGGCCTTCGAGCCCCAGCTCATCGAGGGCAAGGCCATCCAGATCCATCCGCTCGTCTGCACGGCGTTCAACGCCGACTTCGACGGGGATCAGATGGCGGTGCACCTGCCGCTCTCGGCTGAGGCCCAGGCCGAGGCGCGCATCCTCATGCTGTCGAGCAACAACATCCTCTCGCCGGCCAACGGCCGACCCATCACGACGCCGACACAGGACATGGTGCTCGGCATCTACAACCTCACGATGGCCGGTGCCGCACCGGGCGAGGAGATCCCTGCCTTCTCCTCGCTCTCCGAGGCAGTCATGGCCTTCGATCGAGGGGTGCTCGGCCTGCAGTCGCCCGTGCGCCTGCGCCTTACCGACGTCGTACCTCCCGAGGGCTGGACGGCGCCTGAGGGCTGGATGCCGGGCGATCCCTTCATCCTGCAGACCACGCTCGGCCGTGCGATCTTCAACGAGGCTCTGCCCGCCGACTTCCCCTACGTCGACTATCAGGTCGACAAGAAGGCGCTCGGTGGCCTGGTCAACCAGCTCGCCGATCGCTATCCCAAGGTCGATGTGGCTGCGACGCTCGACGCCCTCAAGGAGCTCGGCTTCCACTGGGCGACGCGCGCTGGCGTCACCATCTCCATCGACGACGTCGTGACGCCGCCCCAGAAGGCTGAGCTGCTCGCGGCCGCCGAGGAGCGCGCGGGCAAGGTCCAGGCTCAGTACGAGCGCGGTCTCATCACCGACTCCGAGCGTCGTCAGGAGCTCATCGAGATCTGGACGCGCGCTACGGACGAGGTCGCCCGGGCCATGCAGGACAACTTCCCCCGCCAGAACCCCGTCTTCATGATGGTCGACTCCGGTGCCCGCGGAAACTTCATGCAGGTGCGCCAGATCGCCGGCATGCGCGGCCTGGTGGCCAACCCCAAGGGCGAGATCATCCCGCGCCCGATCAAGTCCAACTTCCGCGAGGGCCTGTCAGTGCTGGAGTACTTCATCTCCACGCACGGTGCTCGCAAGGGTCTCGCCGACACGGCACTGCGCACGGCCGACTCCGGCTACCTCACGCGCCGCCTGGTCGACGTCTCCCAGGATGTGATCATTCGCGAGGTCGACTGCGAGACCGATCGTGGCCTCGCGGTCACGATCGCCGAGCCCGGCGACGGGGGCATGCGCCTCGTCGACAACCTCGACACCTCGGTCGCCTCGCGGGTCCTCGCCCGCGACGTCGAGGCTGGCGGTGCCGTCGTGGTTCCCGCTGGCACGTTGCTCGACATGCCGACGCTCGCGCGCATTGCCGAGGCGGGCGTGGGCGAGATCCGCGTGCGCTCGGTGCTCACGTGCGAGAGCAAGGTCGGCACGTGCGCCATGTGCTTCGGCGACTCCCTCGCGACGGGCAAGCTCGTCGACGTGGGCGAGGCCATCGGCATCATCGCCGCGCAGTCGATCGGCGAGCCCGGCACCCAGCTCACCATGCGCACCTTCCACACCGGTGGCGTGGCAGGTGAGGACATCACCCACGGCCTCCCGCGCGTGGTGGAGCTCTTCGAGGCACGTACTCCCAAGGGCGTGGCCCCGATCAGCGAGGTCTCGGGCCGGGTGCGCGTCGAGGAGACCGACAAGGCCCGCAAGCTGGTCGTCGTTCCCGATGACGGCTCCGAGGAGATCGCCTACACGGTGCCCCGCCGCGTGCGCCTGCTCGTCGAGGACGGCGCCCATGTCGCCGTCGGCGAGCAGTTGACCGTGGGCGCCATCGACCCCAAGCAGGTGCTGCGCATCCTGGGTCAGCGCCAGGTGCAGTTGCACCTCGTGGACCAGGTGCAGGATGTCTACCGCTCGCAGGGTGTGTCGATTCACGATAAGCACATCGAGGTGATCGTGCGCCAGATGCTCAAGCGCGTGACCATCATCGACTCCGGTGACTCGGGCTTCCTCACGGGCGAGCTCGTGGAGCGTGGCCTCTTCGAGGCAGGCAACCGCGCCGTGGTTGCCGAAGGCGGCACCCCCGCCGCGGGTCGCCCCGAGCTCATGGGCATCACCAAGGCCTCGCTGGCCACGGAGTCCTGGCTCTCGGCGGCCTCCTTCCAGGAGACGACCCGCGTGCTCACCGACGCGGCGATCCACGCCAAGAGCGATCCGCTGCTCGGTCTCAAGGAGAACGTCATCCTGGGCAAGCTGATCCCGGCCGGCACGGGCATGCCCGTCTACCGCAATGTCAAGGTCGAGCCGACCGAGGAAGCCAAGGCGGCGATGTACGCCACCTTCTCCGGGTACGACGACTTCGACTACGGCGGCTTCGGCGCGGTCTCCGGCCCTGCTGTGCCGCTGGAGGAGTTCGACTACGGCAACTACCGCTGATCCGATGCACACGTGAGGGGCGCGCACCGCAGGGTGCGCGCCCCTCACGTGTGTGTGCCCACCTGCAGGACGTAGATCGGCCTGATGGAGTAACTGGCCAGCATGGCGGGGCCTTGGCCTGCTTCC
The DNA here is from genome assembly GCA_044238565.1 of Candidatus Nanopelagicales bacterium. Classification (GTDB taxonomy): domain Bacteria; phylum Actinomycetota; class Actinomycetes; order S36-B12; family S36-B12; genus Mxb001. The sequence goes on along the minus strand of JBIIDD010000078.1, from coordinate 1,861 downwards.
CCGGCCCGCGCTGACCTACGCTGAGGGCATGAGCGATCAGCAGCCCACGCCCGAGACTCCCCGACCCGGCGACGGCCCCGCGGCCAACGGACCGGCAGTTCCCCCGCAGGGTGCAGTTCCCCCGCAGGGTGCAGGTCCCCAGCCCCCGATCCCGGCTCCGCCTCCCGTGTGGCCGGCCCACGCGGCAGGGGATGCGGGCCAGGGCGCTGCGGGCCAGCCTCCGGTCGCTCCACCGGCCCCGGGCTACGCCTACCCCCCGCCGCCCGGCTACCCGCCGCAGGGCTATGCCTACCCCGCGCCCGGCTACGCACCCGCCCAGTCCACGTCCACCAACGCCATCGTGGGTTTGGTGCTCGCCATCACCTCATGGATCCTCTGCCCGATCATCCTGGCCATCGTGGCCCTGGTCCTGGCCAAGAAGTCCGGCGAGGAGATCGCCGCTTCCCAGGGGCGGGTCGGGGGCGAGGGGCTGAATACGGCCACCAAGATCCTGTCGTGGATCAACATCGGCCTCTACGCGGCGGTCTTCGTGATCCTCGGGGCGGTCTTCATCATCGCCCTCGTGGCGGGGGCAGCCTCCGGCCCCTGAACCCTGACCAGGCCCGCCGACTGCGCACGTGCGTACCCCACATGGGCTGAGATTGGCGTTCGCAAGTGCGCACTCGGCTAGGGGAAGGGTGAGCCTCCTCGGCGTCCCTGGCCGTGAGGGGCTGACCCCGGATTTGGTGGTCAAGGACTGGTCCGGTATCTTTGCTCCCCGTGCCTGGGGCGACCCGGGTTCACGCGCGTGCCGGGCCGAGACATCGGTCGCGTGCGCTGGTTGACCTCCAGCTTTGCTCGAGGGTGAGGTGCTCCGTGAGGGGCGCGACACACCCGGGTGCGGGGGTGGGAGCAACCAGGCAAATCGGACACACAGGACAGACACGGACGGAGACGTAGTGCCCACGATCCAGCAGTTGGTCCGCAAGGGCCGGCAGGACAAGGTCTCGAAGAGCAAGACGCCCGCGCTCAAGGGCAGCCCCCAGCGACGGGGTGTCTGCACGCGCGTCTACACGACCACGCCCAAGAAGCCGAATTCGGCGCTGCGCAAGGTCGCTCGCGTGCGCCTCTCCTCGGGCATCGAGGTCACGGCCTACATCCCCGGCGTGGGGCACAACCTCCAGGAGCACTCGATCGTCCTCGTCCGCGGCGGTCGCGTGAAGGACCTCCCCGGCGTTCGCTACAAGATCATTCGCGGCGCACTCGATACCCAGGGCGTGAAGGGCCGCAAGCAGGCTCGCTCCCGCTACGGCGCGAAGAAGGAGAAGGGCTGATGCCGCGCAAGGGCCCGGCTGCCAAGCGGCCGATCGTCATCGACCCGGTGTACAACTCCCCGGTCGTCACCCAGCTCATCAATAAGGTCCTCCTCGACGGCAAGCGCTCGACCGCTGAGGCGATCGTCTACGGCGCACTCGAGGGCTGCCGCGAGAAGACCGGCACCGACCCCGTGGCCACGCTCAAGCGCGCTCTCGACAACGTCAAGCCCACCCTCGAGGTGCGCTCTCGCCGCGTCGGCGGCGCGACCTACCAGGTGCCCGTCGAGGTCAAGGCAGGTCGGAGCACGACGCTGGCCCTGCGCTGGCTCATCTCGTACTCCCGTCAGCGACGCGAGAAGACGATGACCGAGCGCCTCATGAACGAGATCCTCGACGCCTCCAATGGCCTCGGTGCCAGCGTCAAGAAGCGCGAGGACACCCACAAGATGGCCGAGTCCAACAAGGCATTCGCCCACTACCGCTGGTAGTCGGCGCAGAGGCAGCGAAGAAGAAGAAGGAGTACGCAGGTGTCCACCGCGACCAAGCTCGACCTCGCCAAGGTCCGC
>JBIIDD010000077.1:0-5579 GCA_044238565.1 Candidatus Nanopelagicales bacterium | reverse complement strand
CACCGCGATGGATCTCACCGATCGTCGAGATGACCGGACACCGGGGTGTGGGTATCGCGGCCAATGGCGCGGTGGTGCTCGACCTCGCGGACGGGCATGTCACCGAGGTCTTCCCGATGAGTGGCGATGATGCGCTGGAGGCAGTGGATCGCCTGCGTCGCGAGGTGCCGGGCATGGTCTTCGCTGTCGAGCGCGCGCGTCCCGGCGGTCGTCTTGCCCCGACGGGAGGAACGTCGTACGACGCACTCGATGCGACTCTTGCCGACGCCACCGAGTTCGCCCTGGCCGACGGCTACACCCCGAGGTGGCCGGTGCCGCCGCAGACCTACGTGGGGCCGATCGAGGAACTCGTGGCTGCAGGCGATGTCGTCAAGATCCTTGCGCGTCCTGGGCAGGGTGAGCCGATGGACCCCGAGGATCTCTACGCGCGTGGCATGCGGGCCATCGGCGATCTCGCGGAGGTCACCCACTCCGGCTACGGCGATTCGCTGATCGAGCTCAGCGCCGCCGGGGTGACGAAGGCCACGACACTGGCGCGCGTCGCTGCCGCGGAAGGCCACGGAGCCCTGCACGTCGTGGCCGCGGGCGATGGCCCCAACGACCTGCCCATGCTGGCTTGGGCCGGCACGTCGTACGCCATGGCGAATGCGCACCCGGACGTGCTCGACATCGCGACGCACGTGCTGCCGAGCAATGACGATGAAGGTGTCGCTGACCTCATCGACTCCGTGCTCGCTGAGCACGCGCGCGGCTTCAGCAGCTAAGCAGAATCTTGCCGGTCACATCGCCGGCTTCCAGGGCGCGATGCGCATCAGCAGCCTCGGTGATGGGGACGACGCGGTCGATGACGGGCTTCACGATGCCTGCGGCGATCCACGGCCACACGTGACGCTCGACCTGAGCGCAGATCTCGGCCTTCTGATCGGCCGTGCGGCCGCGCAGGGTGGTCGCATGCAGTGTGCCGTTGCGGCGCAGGAGCACCCCCAGGTCGATTTCGGCCTTGACACCGCCCTGCATCCCGATGACGACGAGGCGACCTCCGGGCGCGAGGCACGCGATGTTGCGCTCGAGGTATTTCGCGGCCATGTTGTCGAGGATGACGTCGACGCCGCGTCCGCCGGTCTCCGCGGTGATGACCTCGACGAAGTCCTGCTCGCGGTAGTTGATGAGCATCTCGGCTCCGAGGTCCTCGCAGCGGGCGAGCTTCTGCGCGGACCCTGCAGTGACGGCGACCCGGGCGCCGAGTGCGCGCGCCACCTGGATCGCCATGGTGCCGATGCCGCTGCCGCCACCGTGCACGAGCAGCCAGTCGCCGCGCTGCAGGTGCGCGGTCATCACGAGGTTGGACCACACCGTGCAGGCGACCTCGGGCAGCCCTGCGGCCGTGATGAGGTCGACGCCCGCGGGGATGGGCATCGTCTGACCAATGGGCACGGCGACCCGCTCGGCGTACCCGCCACCGGAGAGCAGGCAGCACACCTGGTCACCGACGGCTAGCGACGTCACTCCGGCGCCGAGCTCCGCGACGGTGCCGGAGCACTCCAGGCCGAGCCACTGGGGTGCGCCCGGCGGCGGCGGATAGAGCCCCTGACGCTGGAGGATGTCCGCTCGGTTCACCGCGGCCGCGGCGACCTCGACGATCACTTCGCCCGGGCCGGCTACGGGGTCGGGTACCTGCTGCCAGGAGAGCACATCCGCATCCCCCGGCGCGGTGACGACGATCGCACGCATGTCAGGAGGTGGGTGGTGGTGTGACGTGGTAGCCGTTGCCTTCGGAGTGTCGGATCACCACGAGCTGGTCGCCCTTTTGCAGGATGCGAATGTCGCTCGTGTCGAATCGGTGCACGACGTCATCACGGATCACCGCGAGCACGATCTCGCCGCTCGCATCTACTTCCGCAGGGGAGATGCCGAGCTCCTCTTTCGTGATGCCGCGCTGAACGACCTCGAGTCCGCGCCCGGAGTCGAGCAGGTCCTCCATGAGCGTGCCGGCGACCGGCGAGAGCAGGGATAGCGCCATGAGATGGCCTGCGGATTCGGCAGTGGGGATCACGCTGCTGGCGCCCGACTGCCTGAGGATCTGGGCGTTGGCCGCCTCGCGGGCGGCGGCGACGATCTCGGCCTTGGGAGCCAGGCGTCGTGCTGTGAGCGTGACGAGGACGGAGGTGTCGTCCTCGTCAGTCGCCACGATGATCTTGGAGGCCCGCTCGGTGGCCGCATCGCGAAGGACATCCTCGCGGCGTGCATCGCCCAGGACTCCGGCGAGGCCCATGCGGTTGGCATCCTGCACCGCGGTCTTGTCCCTGCTCACCACGACGATGGAGAGCGGCGACATCCCGCTGTCGAGCAGCATGCGCGCGGCTGATCGCCCCTTGACTCCGAACCCGACGATGACGGTGTGGTCTTCCACGCGCTGCCTCCAGCGGCTTGTGCGGACTTCGTTGCGCGTCTTCTTGGTGAGGACCTCGATGGTCGTGCCGACGAGGACGATGAGGAAGATGAAGCGCAGGGGTGTGATGACGAGGATGTTGACGACGCGGGCCGACTCGCACACGGGGACGATGTCGCCATAGCCCGTCGTCGAGAGGCTCACGGTGGCGTAGTAGAAGGCGTCAACCCAGGTGATGCCGCCGACTTCGCCACGATCGGCGTAGCAGTCGCCCTCGGCGTACACGATCACGGCGGCGACGACCAGGGCACCTACCGCGATCAGGACCCGGACGAGGATGTTGCGGAATGGGCTCCAGGGTCTGCCCGGCAGCAGGATCCGGGCGGTGAGGGCCTCGGGATCGTCGTCGCCGGCGAGTGTGCGCTGGCGCCTCTTGTCGGCCACGTCTGCTGACGCTAGCGGACGACGGGCACCGGGAGGAGCGTCACGGCACTTCCGGCGAGCCCACCGGACGGCGGGATCGCCACGAGCGCATCCGCGAGTGCGAGGCTGCGTAGCATCGCGGGCCCGTCGAAGCGCAGCGGTCGCGCACGGCCCTCCTCGACGACAACGGGGATGATCCGGGTGTCCCTGGGGTGGCTCGTGACATCGACTCCGAGAATGACCTCGTCGTCGTCAAGCGGCACCCCGCGCAGGGAGGCGATGACAGGCGCCGCCAGGGTGACCAGCCCGCTCACTGCAGCGAGGGGATTGCCCGGCAGACCCACGAACGGGCGCCCGTCGGGGAGCACGGCGAGCAGCATGGGATGTCCGGGACGCACCTCGACGCCGTCGACGATCCACCGTGCACCGAGTTGATCCAGGACGTCGTGCACGAAGTCGACCGGGCCGGATGCCGTGGAGCCCGTGGTCACGATGGCGTCTGCGGTGGAGTCCTCGATCTCATCGAGCAGGGCTTGCCTCGTGTCGGGTACGCGAATGGGGGGATTGGCGCGCGCGCCAAGGTCTGCGAGCCATGGCGGCACCAGGGGGCTCAGGGCATCGCGCACGCGACCGGGCCGGGGCAGGCCTCGCTCGAGTAGCTCGTCGCCGAGCACAAGCACCGCCACGGTCGGCGGAGGGATGACGTCAAGTGCGTCGTAGCCAGCCGCCGCTGCAAGGCCGAGCATCGCGGGCGTGACCACGGAACCCGCGGGCACGAGCGGCTCTCCCTCGGCGCACTCCTCACCCCTCGGGCGCACATCGGTGCCCGGGGGCAGGGACGCCCCGGAGTCATCGGGCAGCCCGGTGAGCGGATCGAGTGGGAAGAGTCGATTGCCGTGCAGTGCGGTCTCGATCCCGGCCTGCTCGCTGCGCAGGACGGCATCGCATCCCTCGGGTAGTGCGGCGCCGGTAGCGATGGCCACGGCTGTGCCGGGGTCCAGACGCGTGAGCGTCTCGTTGCCGGCGCGCAGGTCGGCATCGGAGAGGTGCCACGGGCTCGGTCCGGCGACGGCATAGCCGTCCATCGCGGCGGAGTCGAAGGGGGGCAGATCGGTGAGAGCCGCGATGGGCGAGGCGAGTGCACAGCCGAGTGCAGCCTCGAGGCGCACGGCCACGGGGTCGAGTGGTCGAGCGGCTGCTGCCGCCACGCGGCGCGCCTGGTCCCAGGCGAGTGCGGAGCTCACTCAGTCAGGGTGCCACCGGCGCGTCCATGAGGGCAGCCGACGCTCCGACGGTCAGTCGCGATGCAGTCCGAGATCCCACTCGCCACTGAGACGCATGAGCGCGTGAGCGGCCTCATTGAGCTTGTCGTCGCCGGCCTTGGCGACCGCATAGCCGAGGAGGAAGGTCGTGATGGGTGCCGCCGGGCGATCCACCGCATGGGCTGCATCGCGGGCGACATCGAGCAGGAGCTGCGCGTCGACCTCGGGGATCTCCACGCCGAGGTCGGTGGCGAGAGCCTGGCGGGCGACAGAGGTCCACTGGCTGAGCGGGTCGTGAGTCATGCCGCCATCTTCCTCCCTTCCTTCCCCTTCCCGCTTCCAACGAGTTGACGGGCGCGTCAAGTTGACGTTAGTGTCAAGTCCATGGCGCCAGTCCTGCGCTCCCGACTCGATCCCGCCGTCACGGCAGCCAATCGTGCCGCCATGCTCGACGCCCTCAGCGAGATCGACGACCTTCTGGCCAAGGTCGTCGCCGGCGGCGGAAGCAATGACCCCGAGAAGAACGCCCGGACCGTCGCCCGCCACCGCGGCCGGGGCAAGTTGCTTCCGCGCGAGCGCGTCAATCTCCTCCTCGACCGGGGCTCGCCCTTCCTCGAGTTGAGCCCACTCGCAGGCTGGGGCACCGACGATCCACTCGGAGGCGGAGTCGTCACCGGTATCGGCCGGGTGCACGGCACCGAGGTCATGGTGGTTGCCAACGACCCAACAGTGAAGGGCGGAGCGCAGGGACCCACATCTGTGGCCAAGGGATTGCGCGCGATGGAGATCGCCAAACTCAACCGACTCCCACTTGTCAGTCTGACCGAGTCCGGTGGCGCCGATCTCCCGAAGCAGGCCGAGATCTTCGTCCCTGGAGGAGCGAGTTTCAAGAACCTCACCCAACTCTCAGCCGCTGGCATACCTACCGTCACCCTCGTCTTCGGATCGAGCACTGCGGGTGGCGCCTATGTGCCCGGCATGAGCGACTACGTCGTGCTGCAGAAGGATGCCGCGCGCGTTTATCTCGGCGGACCGCCGCTGGTCAAGATGGCCATCGACGAGGATGCCAACGAAGAAGAACTCGGCGGTGCCGAGATGCATGCCCGCACCTCCGGCCTGGCTGACTACCTCGCTCTCGACGAAGCCGATGCCCTGCGCATCGGCCGCCAGATCGTCGAGCACCTGCGATGGAGCAAGGCGGGGCCCGGACCGGATCGTTCGCCGGTCGCTCCGGCGTACGACCCCGACGAGTTGCTCGGGATCCCGAGCGCCGACGTGCGCCAGCCCTTCGAGGCGCGCGAGGTGCTCGCCCGCATCCTCGACGGCAGCGAGTTCGAGGAGTTCAAGCCGCTCTACGGCACGACCCTCGTCACGGGCTGGGGACACATCGGTGGCTACGCCGTGGGTGTGCTCGCCAACAACGGCATCCTCTTCAGCGACGAGAGTCACAAGGGCGCGCAGTTCATCCAGCTGTGCAATCGCATGGGTGTGCCGATCCTCTTTGC
>JBIIDD010000076.1:0-5841 GCA_044238565.1 Candidatus Nanopelagicales bacterium | reverse complement strand
CACCTCGGGGTGGATGCCGGCGTAGTTGTCGCTGGCGAAGCCCCGCCAGGGTGCGGACATGTCAGGCCTCCGTGAGGTCGCGGCGCGCTCCGTTGGGAGCATCACCCCCGACGATCCCATGGATCGCCGCGGCGAGGTCCACCGTGTCGGTGTAGCCGGGGAAGGACTGCTCCGGCTGGGCCTCACGCATCCCCGCATCGACGAGCGCCTTGACGGCGACAACAACGGCTCGGGCCGCGCTGTCCTTGAAGGAGTGCGCCAGGCCGCCAACCCACGTCTCGGCGGCGGCCTTGGCGGTGGCGTAGGCGACATTGCCCGCCGTCGGCTTCGTTGCGGCGGTGCTCGACACGATGACGTAGCAACCACCCGAGGCCATGAGCGCATCCCGGAAGGCCACGGTCGTCGTTCGCACAGTCACGAATACCCCGGGTGCGATGGAATCCCACGCCTCCAGCGCACCCAGGTCGACTGTCTTCGAGCCCTGCCATCCGCCGACGAGATGCACGACGGCGTCGATGCGACCGTGGCGCGCCAGGACATCGTCGCGGAAGCGCGCCACGTCATCGACATCGAGTAGGTCGACGACGGCTGCCTCGCCAGACACGGGCGCTGCCGCAGCCTGGGCGAGGTCCTCACGACGGTCCACCACGATGACGTCGTGATCCACACCGAGAGCAAGCGTCACGGCCCGACCGCCCATGCCCGCGCCCAACACGATGGCGACGGGGCGGCTCATGCCGCCACCCCAGTGATGCCTCGAGCGGAGTCGATCGTCGGTGCAAGCGCCTTGCGCAGGGACTCATAGAAGACGTTGAGCGGGAACTCATCAGCCAGCACGGCATCCACAGCCTCGCGCGGCTCACTCGGCAGGGCCTGGGCGCCACGCGCCCACACCGACTGAGGGTGCGGTGGCACCAGCGAGCTGACGAATTGGTACGCCGCCAGCCAATGGCCTAGACGCGATCGATCAATGCCTTCGCGGTAGAGCGTCTCGACCTCATCGCACAGCGCATCCATGCTCTCCTGCACGCGCGACCAGTCGATGACGAGCGTGTTGTCGGTCCAGCGAATCACCCCCGCCTTGTGCAACCAGGCAAAGATGATCTGCCCAGCGAGGCCGTCGTAATTGCGCACGCGATCTCCGGTCGTGGGGAATCGGAAGAGTCGGTCGAAGAGGATGGCAAGGCGCACGTAGGGGGCGAGCACGACACCGCTCTGCTCGAGGTGACGCGTCTCGCGGAAGGTCGACAGGTCACAGCGCAGCTCCTCGAGGCCATACATCCAGTAGGGCATGCGCTGCTTGATCATGAAGGGGTCGAAGGGCAGGTCGCCGTGGCTGTGCGTGCGGTCATGCACGAGATCCCACAGCACGAAGGTCTCCTGGGCGAGGCGCTGGTCGGCGAGGAGGAGTTCGGCCTCGGGGGGCAGGGCGAGGCGCAGCCGCTCGGCGGCAGCGCGGGACACATGCCGGAATCGTGCGGCCTCGCGGTCGCAGAAGATGCCGCCCCAGGTGAACTTCACGACCTCGCGCGTCGCCACCGTCTCCGGGAAGAGCACGGCTGAGTGCGTGTCGTATCCGGAAGTGAAGTCGACGAATTCGATCGGGACGAAGGCGGCGTTGTCATACGTCGACGCCTCCAACGCGGCAACCCACTCGGGCCAGACCGTGCGCACCACCACGGCCTCGACGTTGCGATTCGGATTGCCGTTCTGGGTGTACATCGGGAAGACAACGAGGTGCTCGACGCCATCACGACGATGCTCATCGGGGTGGAAGAGCTGCAGCGAGTCGAGGAAGTCCGGCACTCCCAGGCCACCGTCACGCCACGCACGGAAGTCGATTGCACAAGCCGCGAGGTAGTCGGCCTGATGCGGCACGAGGGGGGCGAGCTGCTCGAGGTCGGCGATGATCCGCTCGATGCAGGCACCAGCCACGGTGGCATCACCACTGACGGAGCCATCCGCTTCCTGAAGCGGTCGCAGCGTCTCGACGGCATCGACCAGATCCGCCCACGCAGCGTGCTCCACGACTGCACTCCGCTGCTCATGAGCACCGCCCGCCGAACGCCGCGCCGCAGTCCACGTGACCAGTCGGCGCCAGAGACGGCGGTTGTCGAGGTCGTCGATGGAGTCGTCCCCAGGGAAGTCGGAGTCGGCCACGACGAGGACGCGACCCTCCCCGGCGTCCACCCCCGCGATCACGGGCGCGCCGGCGGGCATCGCTGTCTCGGATGTGCGGGCGAAGACATAGGCGTCGTCCACCACATCAAGAGCCCCCGCGCGATAGACGCAAGCGCCCGACACGCCCGCGAAGACATCGGTGCCGTGCGCGGTCGAGGGCTCGATGAGCAGCCAGGTGGACACATCGTTGAAGCGGTGCACCGGATCCTGAGCCGTGCAGGTGATGACATCGATCCCGAATCGCCCTGTGATGTCGGCGAGATTGTTGCCGTACTTCGCCTGCTCGGTCTCCGCCATGACGAGAAGCCCGCCACCGGCACGTACGAAGGCGTCGATAGCTGCGATCTCGGCGTCGGCGTAGACGGGTGAACCCTCCCCGGTCGTCGACTCCCACTCGTCGGTGGAGCAGTGCGGCAGGACGAGGACGTCCACCTCGCGCAAGGTCGCAGCGTCGATCGGACCTGCGATGTGCGCCTCCACCTCGAAGCCCGCGCGTCGCAGCACCTCGGCGGCCTCCGCGTACGAGGCGTCGGCGGGATTGGCCGGAGCCATGCGCGCAGCGAGGTCGGGACGGGTAGTCCACGCCTGGCGGTGGCTCTCGTCGATGAGCACGCGAGCGAGGGGACGCATGGTGACTCCTGGGTCGGGGGATGAAGAGAGGGTCTAGGCTACCCGACTCCGGAGATCTTCCCGCATGGTGGCAATCAGACCGGAAAATCTCCCGTCCGCCCCTGGGCTCGCTAGCGTCGGGGCATGAGGCGCAATTGGTCCAGCACCGTGGATCTTGCGGGCAGCGAGGCTCGACCCGACTCCGCCGCCGCCGTAGCCGCGCTCGTCCGCGGCGACACGCCCGTTCTCGCTCTCGGCAGCGCCCACTCCTTTAGCGACGTTGCGGTCACACCCGGTCTCCATATCGACACCACCGGGTTGCCCGTCGACGTACAGGTGGAGGGGACGACCGCCACCGTGGGCGCGGGCACGACATACGCCGTCATCGGCCGCGAACTGCATGCTCGAGGTGTGGCTCTTGCCGCCATGGCCTCGCTCCCTCACATCACCGTGGGCGGCGCGATCGCCACCGGCACCCACGGGTCGGGGGACGCGATCGGCACGCTGTCGAGTGCTGTGACCGGCCTGGAAGTCGTGACGGCAGACGGTGAGATCCGATGGGTACGACGCGGCATCGATCCGGAGTTCGCCGGTTGGGTGGTCGCACTGGGAGCGCTCGGCGTAGTCACCCGAGTGGAGCTCGAGGTGGAGCCGACCTACGACGTGGCACAGACGATCTTTGCGGGCCTCGACCTCGATGTCGTCGAGACGAACTTCGATGCAGTCTTCGGCGCTGCGACCTCGGTGAGCGTCTTCACGCGGTGGCGACCCGAACCAGACGCACAACTGTGGCTCAAGCGCAGAGTCGACCGCGAAGGGGCATGGCCTGGTGGGCCGGCGTTCGGTATCCCGGAGCGCAGTGATGCATTGCACCCCCTGGAGCAGCTCGATCCCATTCACTGCAATGCCCAGCTCGGCAAGCCAGGCCCATGGCATGAGCGCCTGCCGCACTTCCGCGCCGAATTCACTCCGAGTGCCGGGGATGAGATCCAGGCCGAGTACCTCCTCCCTCGGTCGAGGGCCGTCGAGGCCATCGGCGCCCTGCGGCTGCTGCACGCGAGGATCACTCCACTGCTGCATGTCACGGAGATCCGAACGATGCGGGCAGACGACCTGTGGCTGAGTCCCGCATCCGGTGTCGACACCGTAGGAATCCACTTCACATGGCATCGGGACGAACGGATCTTCGATGTCCTCCCCGCCATCGAGGAGGTGCTGCTCCCCCTCGGCGCGCGCCCGCACTGGGGCAAGGTGACCCTCGCCTCACCCGAGCAGGTGCGAGATGCCTTCCCACGCTGGGAGGACTTCGCGACGCTCATCGACGGCGTGGATCCCCGGGGGCGCTTCCGGAGCCCGTTCGTCGCACGCCTGCTCGGCGCGGCTCCCTGACCCATCGCCACTCGCGACCTAATCTGAGGGTATGACCAAGCGCACCCGTGCCCTCGCTCTCTCCGCCCTCGCCGCAGGCACCCTCGTCCTCGCCGCCTGCGGAGGTTCCTCCTCGTCGGACGCCACTTCCGCGGCGCCTTCGGAGAGCCCCATTGGCGGCGGCTCCGCCTCGTGCGACCAGGCCACGCTCGAAGGCCTCGCCCAAGGAGCAGCAACAGCCGACGGTGCCGAGTGGATCTCCTTCAAGAGCGTCGAGTGCGTCGACGGCTACGCCATCGTCTTCGGCATCACCAAGACCGGAGACATCGAGCAGACGACGGCGTTCGTCTTCCAGGCCGAGGGCCCCGTGTGGGCGCTCAACCAGCTGGATGCCATCTGCGCCGACGGCGGAGGTGCCGACGTGCCGGCTGCGATCAGGGACCAGGCCTGCGCGCTGCGCTAATCGCTAGTTGCTCTTCACTCGCGCACCCGGCGTACGAGGCCACGGCATAGCGGCCTCGAGCTCGTAGGCAAGCGAAATCAGCCTGCTCTCTTCGCCGCGTGGTGCTCCGATCTGCACGCCTATCGGCAGCCCGTCGACCGTCCGAGCGAGGGGCAGCGAGATCGCTGGCGAGCCGGTCACGTTCTGCCACGCGGTGAAGGACGCGAAGCGCAGCAGTCTCACGATGTGCTCATGCGGTGGCACCTCCGGCCCCAACTCGCCAATCAGCGGTGCAGGGGTGGACAACACGGGCGAGAGCACCGCGTCGTACGTCGCATAGACGGGCTCCGGCTCACGAGATGCGCGCACAAGTCGGCGCAGGCTGCCAGGGATGCGCAACGCCTGCTGCCGTGCCATCCGGCTGAGTTCCTGCGTGAGTTGCTCGGTGCGGGAGGAATCGAAGTCCGTGCCGAGCAAGCGCCCGCCTGCCTTCTGCAAGAAGAAGGAGATAAGCGCCCAATAGCGCAGGAAGTCCCGGCCGAAGTCCTCATCGACGGGAGGGGCGATCTCTTCGACCTGATGGCCGAGTCCCTGGAGCGTGAGACCTGCCTTGCGCACGGCATCGCGCACCCGAGGATCCACGGGGATGCCACCCACCGCATCCACGAAGACACCGATGCGCAGACGTCGGGTCTCAGGGCGCACCACCATGCCAATGGGAGGAAGCGCATCGCACGGATAGAGCCGCTCGGCCTCGGCGAGGTAGTAGGCCGTGTCGCGCACGGTACGCGTCACGACTCCCTGGGTCACGAGATTGACCGGCAGCCGATCGAGCTCAGGCGCATCGATCACCCGGCCACGCGATGGCTTGAGCCCTACAAGTCCGCATGCAGCCGCCGGGATACGGATCGATCCACCGCCGTCATTGGCGTGGGCGATGGGCACCACCCCAGCGGCCACGAGGGCCGCAGATCCACCGCTCGAGCCACCGACGGAGCGCGTCGTATCCCAGGGATTGCGGGTGGCCCCGAAGCGAGACGATTCGGTGCTCGCAGTGAGACCGAACTCCGGAAGGGTCGTCTTGGCGATCGGTTCGAAGCCGAGAGCGAGGTATTGCGCGATCCAAGGGCTCGTCGAGGTGGCCGGAGTGTCCGCGGGTGCCCATGAGCCATGCAACGTCGGATAGCCCGTGAGGTCCTCGTTGTCCTTCAGTGCTGAGGGGATGCCGGCAAAGGGTCCGG
>JBIIDD010000075.1:0-5960 GCA_044238565.1 Candidatus Nanopelagicales bacterium | reverse complement strand
CGAGCTCCATGCCACCCGTGGCGAGCGCGACGAGGTGGGAGGAGATGCGGTTGAGCTCCATCATCAGCACGCGGATGGTGTTGGCGCGCTCGGGGATCTGATCGGTGATGCCGAGGAGCTTCTCGACCCCGAGGCAGTACGCCGTCTCGTTGTAGAAGGGCGAGAGATAGTCCATGCGGGTCACGAAGGTCACGCCCTGGGTCCAGGTGCGGTACTCCATGTTCTTCTCGATGCCCGTGTGGAGGTAGCCGATGCCGCACCGGGTGTCGAGGACCGTCTCGCCCTCGAGCTCGAGGATCAGCCTCAGCACGCCGTGCGTGGAGGGATGCTGCGGGCCCATGTTGACGACGATGCGCTCGCGCTCACCCTCGTCGGGGGAGGAGATGGAGTCCCAGTCGCCACCCGAGACGGTGTAGACGGTGCCCTGTCCCGTCTCGTAGGACAGTGCGTAGGGATCCTCAGCGGGGAGTTCGCCCTCGTAGACGATGCCCTCGTCGGCGATGCTCTGGTCGGTCGTCATCAGGTGTATGCCCTCCGCTGGTCGGGTGGCGGGACCTCGGCGCCCTTGTACTCGACCGGGATGCCGCCGAGCGGGTAGTCCTTGCGCTGCGGATGGCCGGGCCAGTCATCGGGCATCTCGATGCGCGTGAGTGCAGGGTGCCCATCGAAGACGATGCCGAAGAAGTCCCACGTCTCGCGCTCGTGCCAGTCATTGGCCGGGTAGACGGAGACGATCGACGGGATGCGGGGATCGGCATCGGGGCAGGTGACCTCGACGCGAATCCGGCGATTGTGCGTCACCGACTGGAAGGGGTACACGGCGTGCAGCTCGCGCCCCGCGTCCCCGGGGTAGTGCACACCGTTGACTCCCATGCACATTTCGAAGCGCAGCGCCGGCTCGTCGCGCAAGACGGTCACGAAGGGCAGCAGATGCTCGCGGCGGACGAAGAAGGTGATCTCGCCGCGATCCACCACGACCTTCTCCACTGCCGAAGTCATAGGCAGGCCGTGGTCCGCCAGGGCAAGCTCGATCTCGTCGGCAGCCGCGTCGAACCACTCGCCATAGGGACGCTCGGTGGGCCCCGGCATGACAATGGGGGCGACGAGTCCGCCGAAGCCCGAGGTGTCGCCGCCGTCCTGAGCAGAGAAGGCGCCGTGGCGCACACCAATGACCTCGAGCTCGCGCACACCCTCGGGCATCAGGGTCGCACTCGAAGCGACCTCGAGGCCGGCCTCCGCCGGTGTCACGGGCGACTGATCGCTCATCGCAGCAGCCCGCGCATCTCAAGAGTGGGACTTGCAGTGAGAGCGGCGAGCTCCAGCTGCTCCTGCTCGCGCACCGCATTGGCGCCGAGCTTCATGTCCTGGATCTGGTCGTGGATCTTCAGGATGGCGTCGATGAGCATCTCGGGTCGCGGCGGGCAGCCGGGGAGATACATGTCGACTGGGACGACGTGGTCGACGCCCTGGACGATGGCGTAGTTGTTGAACATGCCGCCACTGCTCGCGCAGACGCCCATCGCGAGGACCCACTTGGGATTAGGCATCTGGTCGTAGATCTGACGCAGCACCGGCGCCATCTTCTGGCTCACACGGCCGGCGACGATCATGAGATCGGCCTGGCGCGGCGAGGCGCGGAAGACCTCCATGCCGAAGCGCGCGATGTCGTAGCGAGGTCCGCCGGTGGCCATCATCTCGATCGCGCAGCAGGCGAGGCCGAAGGTGGCCGGCCACAGGGAGCCCTTTCGCGCGTACCCCGCGACCTTCTCGACGGTGGTGAGCAGAACCCCCGACGGCAACTTCTCTTCGAGTCCCATGGCGTCAGTCCCAATCCAGTCCGCCGCGACGCCATTCGTAGACGTACGGCACGGTGAGGTTGAACAGGAACAACATCATCGCCAGGAACACGAAGAGCGGCAATTGGTCGAAGGCGACGGCCCAGGGGTAGAGGAAGACGATTTCGATGTCGAAGATGATGAACATCATTGCCGTGAGGTAGTACTTCACGGGGAATCGTCCGCCGCCCATGGGCTGAGGGGTGGGGTCGATGCCGCACTCGTAGGCGTCGACCTTGGCCCGGTTGTAGCGCTTAGGGCCCGTGAACGTGGTGAGCGTCACACTGAAAACGGCGAAGCCGGCTGCGAGGAGGCCGAGGACGAGGATCGGCGCGTAGGAACTCACCACACTCCTCCGAAACAGGCTCGGGACCCACCCGGGCCCTCCTGCGAGCGATCACGTGGACCTTCGTGTCCGACGCGGCCGCAGTCTATCTACGGGCTCGGAGCGTCAGCGGCGACCCCGGTGCAGGGCGACGATGCCGCCGGTCAGGTTCAGCCACTCGACGTCGCGCCAGCCTGATCGACCCATCACGGCCGCCAACTCGGCCTGGTCGGGCCAGGCCCGGATCGACTCGGCGAGGTAGACGTAGGCATCCGGGTTGGAGGAGGCCCGGCGTGCGATCCCGGGCAGGGCGCCCATGAGATAGCGGGAGTAGAGGGTGCGGAATGGGCCGAAGGCGGGGTGGGAGAACTCGCACACGACGAGACGACCGCCAGGCCGGGTCACCCGGGCCATCTCGGTGAGGGCCGCTTCGGGCTCGACCGTGTTGCGCAGGCCGAAGGAGATCGTGACGGCGTCGAACGTGGCGTCGCCGAAGGGCAGACGCAGGGCGTCGCCGGCGACGAAGGCCAGGCCGGGCTCACGCCGCCGCCCGACCCGGAGCATGCCCAGGGAGAAGTCGCAGGGCACGACCGCGGCGCCCCGGGCGGCCAGCGGGGCGCTGGAGGTGCCGGTGCCCGCCGCGAGGTCGAGGATCCGCTCCCCAGGCCTCGGGGCGACCGCATTGACGACAGCCCGGCGCCAGAGGCGGGTCTGGCCAAGGGCCAGGACGTCGTTGGTGAGGTCGTAGCGCTCGGCCACCTCGTCGAACATCGCCGCGACCTCGGTGGGCTGCTTGTCGAGATCGGCACGAGGCATGGGGTGATCCTCCCAGCGGGGAGCCGCCACGGCATGCCGGGTTCCACCCGGTCCCGGCGGTGTGGGCTCAGGCTCCACCCGAGCCGCGGCCGGAATTGTGCGGCTACGGTGCAGTCTCACTCGCTCCCAGCCGCACAATCGGCGCCGGGAGGGCCACGGCAGGGGCGGCTCTGCCGACTCGCCGGGCTGGCCCGATAGAGGCGGCTCTGCCGACTCGCCGGGCTGGCCCGATAGAGGCGGCTCTGCCGACTCGCCGGGCCATAAGGGGGGCCGTACCCTCGCCCTGTGGCGATCCCGGTGCTCCCCGCGACGACGGCACCCCGGGTGCGGACCATGCCCATCGAGGATCCGGGCCCCCTGCTCGATCGCCTGCCGGACTCGGTCGGCACCGCCTGGGTACGCGGCGGCGACGGCCTGGTGGGCTGGGGGGTCGCCGCCTCGCTCGACGTGACCGGCGATGAGCGCTTCAGCCGCACCCAGCGCTGGTGGACCGAGTGGTGCCGCATCGCCGACGTCGACGACCCGCTGCAACTCCCGGGCACCGGACCCGTGGCCTTCGGATCGTTCACCTTCGATCCCGAGCCGATGTCAGGTCGCACCTCGCGCGTGGTCGTGCCGCGCGCCGTGCTGGGTCGCCGCGAGGGTCGCGCGTGGCTCACCGTCGTCGACGACCCCGACGACCTCCTACCCCGCGACGCACTTCTCCCCCCCTCGGTGCGACCCGGAGGTCCCACGCGCGTGGACTGGGGCCGCGGCACGCGCACATCAGAGGAGTGGAAGTCGGCCGTCGGCGAGGCCATCGATCGCATCGGCCGCGGCGAGGTCGACAAGGTGGTGCTCGCCCGCGATGTCGTGGCGGAGGTGAGCGACGACTTCGACGTGCGATATCTGCTGCAGCGCCTGGCCGAGGCCTACCCGGAGTGCTGGACCTTCCAGGTCGACGACATGGTCGGTGCGACGCCCGAGCTCCTCGTCCGGCGTACCTCTGACACGGTCCTGTCGCGCGTGCTGGCTGGCACGGTCAAGCGCCGCGGCGATGAGAGCGAGGACGCCAGCCTGGCCGAGGCTCTCCTCGGCAGCGGCAAGGATCTCGAGGAGCACGAGTACGCCGTGCGCTCCGTGGCGCGCGCCCTCGGCCACCACTGCACCGATCTGCGCGTGCCCCGGCGACCGCATGTGCTGCGCCTCGCCAACGTCCAGCATCTCGCCACCGATGTCACGGGACGCCTCGCCGATGGCGCCCCCGTCCTGGCGCTGGCCGCATCGCTGCATCCCACGGCCGCCGTCTGCGGCACTCCCACCGAGCGCGCATCTTCGATGATCCGCGAGCTCGAGGGCATGGACCGCGGCCGCTACGCCGGACCGGTGGGCTGGTTCGACAGCCGCGGAGACGGTGAGTTCGGGATCGCCTTGCGCTGCGCCGAAGTGCGACCGGGGTCGCTCCGTCTCTTCGCGGGCTGCGGAATCGTGAGCGGATCCGACCCCGAGGCCGAGCTCGCCGAGTCGCGCGCGAAGTTCGCACCCATCCGCCAAGCGCTCGTCTAGCCAGCCCGCACCTAGGCTGGGCCCATGAGCGACAGCGGCGCACGCATCGAGAGACGTCGCCGCATCCTCGACGCCGCACACGATCTCTTCGAAGACGTCGGCGTGGCAGCCACATCCCGGCGCGACGTCGCCGTGGCGGCGGATGTGGCCACCCGATCGGTCCATGCCGTGGCGGACAGTCGAAGTGCGCTTCTCGCCACCGTGACGGCAGCGTTGCCCTTCCCCCCCACCTCCCAGCGACTGCAGGAGCAGGCCCAATCCGCTGAGGCGCGGGGCGAGGCGCTGCAGACGATCCTGGCCACGGCGCGCGAGGCCTTCGGCGCACCGGCATCGGTGTGGGACGTCATCGAACTCCAGGCCACGACGCTTGCCCCCTTCAACGACGACCTCGCCGAGGTCGTGCGCGCCCGGGTCGCGCTGCGCTGGGAGGCTGCGCGCGCAGTGGTGGGCCAACTGCGCGGAGACGGCGGGATCGACTCCACCATCGACGACGACGCCGCCACCCTGCACCTGCTGGCGATGGGCGCCGGACTCGCTCTGCTCGACGGCCTCACACCGAAGCCGGTCGAGGCGTCGGCCTGGGTGCGTCTCACATCGCGACTGCTCGAGTCGCTTGCCGCCATCGACCCGCAAGGACCCACATACGACGGCCCGACCCGCCCGTGGCGCATCCGAGTCGTCGCACCGGCGACGTCGGCAGCTACCGCGCGCGTGCTCCGTGTCCTCGCACTCGTGGGGGCCGATGTGCTCTCGCTCTTCACCCACGCGCAGGACGACGGCACGCAGTTGATCGACCTCATCTGCACGGCCCCCGACGCCATCACACGCGATGACCTCACGCGCTCCCTCGCGACCGCCGGCCATCGCGTCCTCGCCGCTCCCGGGATCCCGGAGGATGAGCACGATCTGGTGACTCGCATTCTGGATGCGGCGGCAGAGCTCGTGGTGCATCCAGAGCGTGCCCCACGGGCGGCTGCCGACCTCGTGCTCGCGGACTCGTGGACCGTCGAGCCCGCAACCGAGGGTGAGGATGCAACCAGCGATGTCATGCGGTTGCAGTGGACACCGGATCACCATGTCGTGCTCCACCGCGAGGGGGCTCCCTTTGTCGCGGTCGAGCGTGCACGCGCCTCGGCCCTGCTGCGCCTGGTCGACGCCGTGGCCAGCACTCCTGCCGGTGCGGGTGGCTTCGGCTGGGTGGAGTACCTGCGCGATGGCACGCAGGTCGTGATCCGCCTCGCACGTCCCGAGGATGCGGAGGGCGTGACGCAGATGCACGCGCGCTCATCCGAGGAGACGCGCTATCAGCGCTACTTCACTCCCAACACCGACTGGCGCGAGGATCAGTTGCGCCGCATCGCGGGCGGCCACCGTGGTGCGACCCTCGTCGCCGTCAACTGGCGTGGCGACATCGTCGGCCTGGGCAATGTCTTCCCCGA
>JBIIDD010000074.1:0-5966 GCA_044238565.1 Candidatus Nanopelagicales bacterium | reverse complement strand
CTCGTAGCGCACGCCCTTGCCCTTGAAGGGCTCCGGCTTGCGCAACTTGCGGATGTTCGCGGCGACCTCGCCGACCTGCTGCTTGTCGATGCCCATGACCTTGAACTTCGTCGGCGATTCCACCGCAAAGCTGATGCCATCCGGGGCCGGGAAGACGATCGGGTGGCTGTAGCCGAGAGCGAACTCGAGGTCATTGCCCTTGGCCTGGACTCGGTAGCCCGTGCCCACGATCTCGAGACCCTTCTCGTAGCCCTGGGTCACTCCCAGCACCATGTTGGCGATGAGTGTGCGCGTGAGGCCGTGGCGGGCGCGGGAATCACGCTCGTCGTCAGGGCGCGTCACCGCGAGGGTGCCGTCGTCCTGGCGCTCGACCGAGATCGGCTCCACGACAGTGTGGGTCAAGGTCCCCTTAGGCCCCTTGACCGTGACCACGGAACCATCGACCGTCACGTCAACCCCTGCGGGGACGGCGATGGGAAGGCGTCCAATGCGCGACATAACTCCCCCTCACCAGACGTAGGCGAGGACTTCCCCACCCACGCCCTTCTGTGCGGCCTGACGATCCGTGAGGAGGCCAGACGAGGTGGACAGGATGGCCACGCCCAGGCCGCCGAGGACCTTGGGGAGCGCGGTGCTCTTCGCGTAGACACGGAGCCCGGGCTTCGACACACGGCGTAGGCCGGCGATCGAGCGCTCACGGCTCGGGCCGTACTTGAGCTGGAGCACGAGGTTCTTGCCCACGGTGGCGTCCTCGACGCTCCATCCAGCGATGTAGCCCTGCTGAGTGAGGATCTCCGCGATCCCCACCTTGATCTTCGAATGCGGCATGCTCACCGCATCGTGATACGCGGAGTTGGCATTGCGCAGTCGCGCAAGCATGTCCGCGATCGGGTCGGTCATCGTCATGGCCATCAGGCCCTTCTCGCCGTGGTATCCCCGGGGGGACCTTCGGCGTCGTGGTTTACCAGCTGCTCTTGGTGATTCCGGGAAGCTGCCCGGCGTGCGCCATCTCCCGCAGGCAGATTCGGCAGAGGCCGAACTTGCGGTAGACGGAGTGGGGTCGGCCGCAGCGAGTGCAGCGCGTGTAGGCGCGCACGGCGTACTTCGGCTTGCGCTGCTGCTTTTCGATCAGTGCCTTCTTCGCCACGGTCAGTTCTCCTTGAAGGGGAAGCCGAGGAGGCGCAGCAGGGCCCGCCCCTCCGCATCGTTCTCAGCGGTGGTGACGACCGTGATGTCCATGCCGCGGACACGGTCGATCTTGTCCTGGTCGATCTCATGGAACATCGACTGCTCCGTGAGGCCGAAGGTGTAGTTGCCGCGGCCGTCGAACTGCTTGCCGGACAGCCCGCGGAAGTCCCTGATGCGCGGCAGGGCGACCGACAGCAGGCGATCGAGGAACTCCCACATGCGGTCGCCACGCAGCGTGACGTGGGCGCCGATGGGCATGCCCTCGCGCAGCTTGAACTGCGCGATCGACTTGCGGGCCTTGGTCACCTGGGGTCGCTGCCCGGTGATCTCCGTGAGGTCGCGGATCGCGCCCTCGATGAGCTTGGAGTCACGTGCGGCCTCGCCGACGCCCATGTTGACAACGACCTTGGTCACACGGGGCACCTGCATGATGTTCTCGAAGGAGAACTGCTCCTGCAGGGCAGGCACGATCTCCTCGCGGTAGCGCGACTTGAGTCGCGGCATCTGGCGCTCGGTCATGGTGGTCATCACAGGTCCTTGCCGGTTCGCTTCGACACGCGCACGCTGCGCGTCGCCTCATAGGTGCTGCCGTCTGCACGGCGCTTCTCAACCTTCTCCTTGCGGAAGCCAACCCGCGTGGGCCGGTTGTCCTCGGGGTCGACGACCATGACGTTGGAGACGTGGATCGGTGCCTCCGTCGTGATGATGCCGCCGGTCTTGGCGCCACGGTTGTTCTGGCCCACCTTGGTGTGCTTCTTGATGCGGTTGACGCCCTCGACGATCACCTTGTCGGACTCGGGGAAAACCTCGATGACCTTGCCGGTGATGCCGCGGTCCTTGCCGCTGATGACCTGCACGAGGTCACCCTTGCGAACGAAGAGGCCAGACATGTCAGAGCACCTCCGGTGCCAAAGAGATGATCTTCATGAAGCGCTTCTCGCGGAGTTCGCGTCCGACCGGACCGAAGATGCGGGTCCCGCGGGGCTCGCCGTCACCCTTCAGGATGACGGCTGCATTCTCGTCGAAGCGGATGTAGGAGCCGTCGGGACGACGGTTCTCCTTGCGGGTGCGGACGATAACGGCCTTGACGACCTCGCCCTTCTTGACTCCACCTCCCGGGATGGCGTCCTTCACCGTCGCAACGATGATGTCGCCAATTCCGGCGTAGCGGCGTCCGGAGCCACCGAGGACGCGGATGCAGAGCAGCTCCTTGGCACCCGTGTTGTCGGCGACCTTCAGTCGGGACTCTTGCTGAATCACGTCGTCTCCCCTACTTCGCCTTCTCGAGGATCTCGACGACGCGCCAGCGCTTGGTCGCCGACAGCGGCTTCGTCTCCATGAGCAGCACGCGATCACCGATGCCACAGGAGTTCTGCTCGTCGTGCGCCTTGAGCTTGCTCGTGCGGCGGACCACCTTGCCGTAGAGCGGATGCTTGAAGCGGTCCTCGACGGCGACGACGACGGTCTTATCCATCTTGTCGCTCACCACGAGTCCCTCGCGGACCTTGCGTGCGTTGCGTTCTGAGCTCACGTTCACCTTCTCGTCGGTCATGCCGCACCGCCCACGTGCTCGACGGGGGTGATGCCGAGCTCGCGCTCGCGCATCACGGTGTAGAGGCGCGCGATGTCCTTGCGGACCGCACGCAGGCGGCCGTGATTCTCGAGTTGGCCTGTCGCGCCCTGGAAGCGGAGGTTGAAGAGCTCCTCCTTGGACTCACGCAGTCGCGTGACGAGCTCCTCGTCGGTAAGACCGCGGAACTCCTGTGGTGATGTGCCGGCAGCCATCAGACCTCCGCAATATCGTCGCGACGCACGATCCGGCACTTCATGGGCAGCTTGTGCATCGCCCTGGTCAGTGCCGCGATGGCGGTCTTCTCGTTGGGGTAGGACAGCTCGAACATCACGCGTCCGGGCTTGACGTTGGCCACCCACCACTCGGGCGAGCCCTTGCCGGACCCCATGCGGGTCTCGGCGGGCTTCTTGGTGAGCGGGCGGTCGGGGTAGATGTTGATCCACACCTTGCCGCCACGGCGGATGTGGCGCGTGATGGCGATACGGGCGGACTCGATCTGGCGATTGGTGACATACGCCGGCTCGAGTGCCTGCAGCCCATAGGTGCCGAAGGTCACCTCGGTGCCACCCTTGGCAGCGCCGGTGCGCTTCGGGTGGTGCTGCTTGCGGTGCTTGACCTTGCGCGGGATCAGCATGATCAGACCTCGCCCTCTGTCGGTGCGGGAGCTGTCGGTGCGGGAGCCTCGGCGGCAGCGACAGACGCTGTCTCCAGGGCCTCGTCGTCGCGACGGAGGCCACGGCGGGGACGCTCGGGGCGCTTGCCCAGACGAGCGGCCGCAGCCACGGCCTCGCGCTCCGCGCGACTGGTCGGCGCATCGCCCTTGTAGATCCACACCTTGACGCCGATGCGGCCGAAGGTCGTGCGAGCCTCGTAGAAGCCGTAGTCGATGTCTGCGCGCAGGGTGTGCAGCGGGACTCGACCCTCGCGGTAGAACTCGGTGCGGCTCATCTCCGCGCCGCCGAGGCGGCCGGAGACCTGCACGCGGATGCCCTTGGCCCCGGCCTTCATCGTGCTCTGCATGCCCTTGCGCATGGCACGACGGAAGGACACGCGGCTCGAGAGCTGCTCGGCAATGCCCTGGGCGACCAACTGGGCGTCCATCTCGGGGTTCTTGACCTCGAGGATGTTGAGCTGCACCTGCTTGCCCGTGAGCTTCTCGAGATCGGCGCGGATGCGATCTGCCTCGGCGCCGCGGCGACCGATGACGATGCCGGGGCGAGCGGTGTGGATGTCCACACGAACGCGCTCGCGCGTGCGCTCGATCTCGACCTTGCTGATGCCAGCGCGCTCCATGCCGCGGGAGAGCAGCTTGCGGATAGCCACGTCCTCCTCGACATAGTCGCGGTAACGCTGCCCGGGCTTCGCACTGTCGGCGAACCACCGGGAGGTGAAGTCGGTCGTGATGCCGAGGCGGAAGCCGTGCGGGTTGACCTTCTGACCCATCTCAGCTCTCCTCTTCCGTAGCCGCAGCCTTCTTGGCGGGGGCCTTCTTGGCTGCTGCCTTCTTCGCCGGCGCCTTCTCAGCATCGGCCTTGGGCTTGTCGGCGGCCTTCTTGGCCGGAGCCTTGTCCGTTGCCTTGGGGGCGGCCTTCGGCGCGGTCTTGGACGAGGTGGACTTCTTGGCGGGGGCCTTGACGACCGGTGCCGCGTCCATCGTCTCGAGGACCACCGTGATGTGGCTGGTCCGCTTGCGGATCCGGAAGGCTCGTCCCTGAGCGCGAGGGCGGAAGCGACGCATGGTCGGGCCCTCATCGACGTAGGCCTCGGCGACCACGAGGGATGCGGGGTCGAGGTTGTGGTTGTTGGTGGCATTGGCAATAGCGCTATCGAGCACCTTGCCTACCGGATCGCTCGCATCCTGCGGAGCGAAGCGCAACACCGCCTGGGCGTCTGCCGCAGGCAGGCCTCTGATGAGGTCCACCACACGGCGCGCCTTCATGGGCGTGACACGGACGAACCGCGCCTGGGCCCTGGCTTCCATCGCTTTCCCCTTGCCTCTCGTGACTCTCGTGGTCTTCCTATGCCGGCGCCAGCGCTACTTGCGCTTGGCCTTCCGGTCTTCCTTGACGTGCCCCTTGAAGGTGCGCGTCGGCGCGAACTCGCCGAGCTTGTGCCCGACCATGTTCTCCGTAACGAAGACGGGCACGTGCTTGCGCCCGTCGTGCACGGCGATGGTGTGACCGAGCATGGCCGGCACGATCATCGAGCGGCGGGACCAGGTCTTGATGACCTGCTGGCTCTTCGCCTCGTTCTGGGCGTCCACCTTCTTGAGCAGGTGATCGTCCACGAACGGACCCTTCTTCAGGCTCCTGGGCACAGTCGTCTCCTAGCGCTTCTTGCCGGTCTTGCGGCGACGGACGATGAACTTGTCGCTCGGCTTCTTGGCCTTGCGGGTGCGACCCTCGGGCTTGCCCTTGGGGTTGACCGGGTGCCGGCCGCCCGAGGTCTTGCCCTCGCCGCCGCCGTGTGGGTGGTCGACCGGGTTCATCGCCACGCCGCGGACGGTGGGACGACGACCCTTCCAGCGCATGCGCCCGGCCTTGCCCCAGTTGATGTTGGACTGCTCGGCGTTGCCCACCTCGCCGACCGTCGCGCGCGAGCGCAGGTCGACGTTGCGGATTTCGCCGGAGGGCATGCGCAGCTGTGCGTACGGGCCGTCCTTGGCCACCAGCTGCACGCTGGCACCCGCCGAGCGGGCGATCTTGGCGCCGCCGCCCGGGCGGATCTCGACGGCGTGGATCACGGTGCCGACGGGGATATTGCGCAGCGGGAGGTTGTTGCCCGGCTTGATGTCAGCCGAGGGACCCGTCTCGACGGTGTCACCCTGGTTGAGCTTGTTGGGCGCGAGGATGTAGCGCTTCTCGCCGTCGGCGAAGTGGAGCAGGGCGATGCGTGCAGTGCGGTTGGGGTCGTACTCGATGTGAGCGACCTTGGCCGGCACGCCATCCTTGTCCGCGCGACGGAAGTCGATGACGCGGTAGGCGCGCTTGTGGCCACCGCCCTGGTGGCGCGTCGTGATCCGGCCCTGGTTGTTGCGACCGCCCTTGTTGGGCAGCGGCCGGACCAGCGACTTCTCGGGCGTGGAGCGCGTGATCTCGACGAAGTCGGCCACGCTCGCGCCACGGCGACCGGGGGTCGTCGGCTTGAACTTACGGATTCCCATGGTGTTCGTCCCTCGCCCTAGCTGACCGGTCCGCCGAAGATG
>JBIIDD010000073.1:0-6001 GCA_044238565.1 Candidatus Nanopelagicales bacterium | reverse complement strand
CAATCGTCATGGTGAGAGGATTGATGAGATAGATCTGTGCTCCAGAGTTCTCCATTCTCCCCGATGCGACGAGACGCGTGCCGTCGGCCGCAAGTGACAAGAAGTTCAGCATCCTGTCGTCGATACTGGGTAGTACCAGGCTGCGCGAGCTGATGAAGTTTCGCCCTGCGTATTCATGTATTGCGGAAGGACCCATCAAGAGCGTGGGGCCCAGTGCATACACGCTGTCGTCCACAGAATTGACGGACAGGCCAAATGGCTCGAGGACAGGCCCGTTGACAACAGCAGGTGACAGTGTGCGCCCAGATGAAGAGGTGACCTTGCCATCAAACCACCAAGCGGTGTAGACGGTATCGTCCGACTGGTTCACGGCGAAGTTAGCTGCCGTAATGCCCGTCAGGGTTGTGATCGTCTGCCATCCGGAGAACCCCTTGACATAGACCTCGGGATCCAGGCCATTAGAGCCGATGTAGACGGAGTCATCATCGTTGTCGACGGCGGGCTGAGTTAGGTAGCGGTCGTTGCCGATGTCGGTGATACCGAGGGGGAGGCTTGAGTCATCTAGACTCATCGTCCGCCCATTGACCTCGTAGAGAATGCCATTCTGATTCGGGGACGACGATGAGGTACCTCGAACGGGCGTCGCGTACACGGTGTCGTCATCCGAGTCTGTTGCCAGGTACCACGTTACCTGGGGCATCGTGACGGAGTCATCAGCAGCGCCTGATGTAGATCCTGCGGAGATGGCTCCGATGTAGGCCGTTGAGCCAAGCCGAGCGGAGAAGTACACCGTGTCGTCGTTGATATCGATGGCCGTCCCGGCCAGAGGCGAACCGCTTATGGTCCCGATTACCGCCCAGGCTGATGAGCTCACGGAGGCGGGTTTGATCTGGGGCGATGCGCCTGCCTGGGATGCAACTCCCATAGGAACCGCAATGCCGGCCAAGAGGGCTGCTGCCCCCACTAGGGCCAGGAGCATTCCTGATCGCGGGCGTCGACTCATGGGTCCTCCGAGGATCGGTGCCGGGTGCGGCGAGTTTTCGCTCCCTTTGCTAAGGACAAGTTGTCATCTGCGTCGCCCCGAATCGGATCAGCTGTCGCAATAACCGAACATGTGACGTGGAGTGTTCTGGGGATCGCAGCGTGCGGAGACTTCCATGCGCTCGGACCGCATGAGTTGAGCGTGCTATACGGCACTTCGCTAGATCACTGACAAGGGCAAACGCCGGCAGTTGGATAGTCGGTGGACTGCACATGCCGCCCAGACAGTGGTGCAAGGACCGAACAACACCAAGGCCTCGCAGTCTTCGTACACCTATCGTCCGCCTTCAGTCGACACCTCCGAGGAGGTGCGTTGTCAGGTGCTGACGTTAGGGAGGCTTCGTGAATATGCGGGCAGTTCGTAGGGCATCAGTTGCTTCCGCTGGCTCAGTGATCTTGGCCGCGACCCTCATTGGGCCCGGCGCATCCGTCGCGCTTGCCGATCCCCAGGGTGCTGTCACGGAGTACCTCACGATCCCCGGTTCCAAAACAAATGACGTCATGCTCTATCGGGACGACACGATCTTTGCCAGTGGTTGGGCGGCCGCTGTGAGCGGGACCGGATACGTCATCCAGCTCACGACTCCCGACGATTCAGCTTTGGGCGTCGTCACCAATCGCCCTGTGTCCTGGCCTGGCGTGACATACGTACTAGGCGTCGCGCAGGGTCCATCATCGGGGCCTTACGCCAACACTCTCCTCGTGTCGAGCAACAATGCAAGTAATGAGTTCGGTGCATGCTCAGGGTCGACGACGCCTCGTATCCAGGCATACAACGTCAACACGTGGACGCTTGTCGATCAGTGGATCTTCCCTCCCGGGATCTGTCCTGCTCAGATGGTCTTGCAGGGTGATGACACTGTCTGGTTCCAGACAACTACGTCTTACAAGTTCGGTCGTCTTACTCTCAGCTCCGATGACTCGAAGATCCTCGAACCGCCAGTGTCAGCGCAGGGCGGCACAGGTGACGTTGCGTTGGGCAACAACGGACGTGTCTACTTCGCCGCCGCGGCCGACCTGGTGTCCATCGGCACGGGCGCGTTGGGGACCACCTTGGACGACTCCCAAGTAATCAATCCCTCGCTGACCGTGCTTCGTGACCTGGCCGTGGACCCTACGACGGGATACGTGTGGCTGGCTGGTGATTTGAGTGGTCCCCGCTTGAGTGTGTACAGCCCGACTGCTGGGTTCGTGGTCGGGCAGTCAGGCCCGATCGGAACCGGATTCACCGCCAAGTCAGTGGTGCTCGGCTCCGATGGCGCCATGTGGGTGGCCACAAATGATCGGAGGTATGCGTCGTTCGCCCGGAACTTCACACCTTCTGGCACCCCCGGCTCCCCGACGTCCATCTCGCCCACGACCAGTTTTGACCTCGCCACCGGTCCGACCTTCAGCGGATTTCTTGCTCCGAGCCCGGCGAGCGTGGCGGCGCTCTACCGCACGACGCTTGACGACTCGATCCTGCGCATCGGCATTGCTCCCACCACCCTGACTGCGACAGGTGCGCAGCCTTCAGCGGGCCCGGCGGGGAGCAAACTGGTGATCACCGGAACCATGCTCAATACGGCGACCTCGGTCAGCGTGGGGGGCCAGCCGGCGGTCATCGATGACTCGACGGCGACGTCGCTGACCGTCACGGTCCCTGCGGGCACGGGAACTGTCAACGTCGTCGTGAATAGTCCGAGTGCGTCACCCACTCTCACGAATGCGTTCACGTACACGGATCAGATTGTCCTGAATTCGGATGGTGGAACGAGTATCGATGGGACCGATGGGCTCCGGCTGGTGGCCAACTACGCGGGGCGACCATCGTCTCCGCTGTCGGGTGGCACCGGAGGTGGTGAGCAGATTCTGTGGTCAAGCACGTCGATGTACTTCCCAGTCGGCTCTGCAGGGGCCATGGTGTCGCCGTCGGTGTGGATCGGTGATGATTCGGCTACGGGAAATCTCTATGGCAACCGTGTGGGGTATGCCAGCAGTTGTGCTCGCTGCCTGCTCTGGGATGACACGGCGATTCTGGCGTATGACGCGGTGGGGTCTGATCAGAGTGCGACTTTGAAGTACACGGCGCTGTATTCGAGCACTCCGGGTGATGGTCTCGATGACACCTACACGATGACGAGGACCCTGTCGCACTCAGATGATTCGTCGAATTTTTATCGGGAGACGTGGAACTTCTCATTTGAGATGTCTTCACCCATGGATGACACAGAGACGGTCAAGTTCTATGCCGGTGGGGATACGGCGCCCGGGTCTGTTGATGAGGGGTTCGGAGAGGAGAAGCTTGATGCGACCACTGGAGTCCGGTCTATTGCTAGCCTAAATCCCAGCCCAGCAGTGGGTATTCAGGTGGGGTACCGGACTCTGGGGAGTTCGCAGTCGGGCTATAAGGACTTCGATGGGGCGGTGGCGAAGGCCCTGAGTTCGGGCTGGCAGGCGACGGTTCAGACGGGCGGCAATATCGGATTCGGGGTCCAGCAGACCACTCACGATGCGTCCATGGCCATGCAGTGGAATATCCCGGAGTCCGGTGGCACATATGCGTTCGAGACTTTCGTGTCGAGGTATCGGAGCCTGACGGCTCAGGCGTTTGCGCCGTCGTCGATTGCGGCGGACGACACCTCGGTGCTGACGCTTAAGATCGACAATCCGCAGTTCAGTCCTGCGACGGGTCTTGGCTTCCGGGTGAACCTGCCGGCCCAGATGGTTCTGGCGGATGATTCAGTGAGTACCACCTGCACGGGTGGAGTCGTGTCCGGCAGCGCGGATGACACATATCTGACGTTGTCGGGAGCTTCGGTGGCCGCTCGTGATGTATCGACTCCGAACACGATTCCTTCGTGCACGATCACTACTCGTGTGCAGCCGTTGACGTCGGGCACGTTCACGGTGAACGCGGCGAGCGTGGCGTCCGCGTCGACCGAACTGACGAATATTGTGACACCGCAAAATCTCTCGGTATCCGCTTCAGCTCCTCCGGCGCCGATGCTGGATACGGTCACGAGCGCGGATGGGCAACTGGGGCTCGCGTGGACGCTGCGCGGCAACGGGGGAAGTTCTATCACGAGTGTTGAGTACAGCACCGACTCGGGCACGACCTGGAGCTTGCTCAATAACGGAGTGAGTTCGACGGCCACGATCACCTCGACGTCAGGCACATCGAGTCCCCTGGTCAACGGCACGACGTATGACGTTCGCATCCGGGCCGTGAACGGCAGGGGCAACGGCACGGCGTCGAACATGGTCCAGGGCACGCCCACGAGCGTGACCCCGACCCCGACCCCGACTCCAACACCCGGTGTCCCGCCGTCCGCCCCTCGGGATGTCTCGGCGGTGGCGGGGGATGCGTCGGCGATCGTGTCGTGGTCGGTGCCCAGTGATCCTGGTTCGTTCCCGGTCACGGACTACGAGGTGGCGGCGTCTCCCGGGGGAGCAAGCTGCCTCGTTAAGGCCCCGCAACTGTCGTGCCGAGTGAGCAGTTTGACCAACGGCACGGCGTACACCTTCGAGGTGCGAGCCTTGAACGGTGCTGGCTGGGGCGCCTGGTCAACGACCAGCGCGCCGGTGACGCCCGTCGGTCCGACGCCGCCGCCAGCTGGCACGATCCAGATCACCGGATCACGCGGTGCGGATGCGGAACTGCCCACGGTCACTGTCAACGGCGTCACCACGAATCTTGTGGGGGTGACGGTACAGGCCCGGGTACGTCTGCCGGGTGAACTGAGCTACTCAAACGGGTCTCAGCGGACCGTGCGCCCGAACGGGTCATTCACGTGGCAGCGCAAGACGAAGAAGACCGTGTACGTCTACTTCAGGACCCTCGAAGGTGACGTGCGATCCAACCGAGTTGTGATCTCACTGAACTAGCTCGGGGGAAGATCACCTAAGTCCCGATTCGCTGCCAAGCGATGCGCCACATCCGTGCCCCGCAATGACGCACCGCCTCGCAGTCAAGGAGGATGGGCGCCATGACGTGGGTGCTACCGATGGCGATCGCTGGCGTGATAGGCATCCTTGACTGGTGGGCGGTCGGTACCGACCGGCGCTCCATCGAGCAATGGGCCAAACCCGCCGTCATGGTCTTCCTCATCGCGGCGGCCGTGCTCATCCCGGCGGAGTCCGACTGGATCCGCTGGTGGATCGTCATCGGTCTGGCCTTCGGCCTCGTGGGCGACGTGCTGCTGTTCCAGGACCGCTTCATCCCTGGCGCCGCGGCGTTCCTCGTGGGGCACCTGGCCTACATCGTCGCGCTCGTGCCGATCGAGCACCCGCTGCCCGCGGTCATCTTCGGGGCGGTCATCGTCGGGGCCTTCGCGATCAGCCTGGGCCGCTGCATCGTGCGCGGTGCATGGCGGCAGTCGCCGGTGCTCGGCGGCATCGTCGTCGCCTACATGATCACCATCGGGGCTGTCGTCGTGCTTGCTGTCGGATCGTGGTCGACGGTCGCGGGCATCGCCGCACTGCTCTTCATGGCCTCTGACACCCTGCTCGCCTGGGCTCGCTTCGTCGGATCGGCGCCCGGCGGGAGGGTTGCCGTGATGGTGACTTACCAGCTCGCACAGGCGGGCTTCGTCTTCTCTATCCCCACCCTGGTGCTTTAACCTCAAGCCCATGGCCGGGCCTCGACTTCGTCACTTCCTTGGCCCGGTGCTGGTAGTCGCCGTCACTCTCGGAGCGGTGGGTTGCTCGTCCGAGACGCCCAGCGGTCCGGTCAATTTGCCGTCGGGATTCGACCTCCAGGCGCACATGGGCGGTCGCGACGCCCGGCCCCAGAACACTCTGCCGGCCTTCGCCTACGCCCTGTCGGTCGGCGTGACCACCCTCGAGATGGACGTGGTGATCACGGCGGACGACGTGCCGGTGATCAATCACAACAGGAGAGTGTCGTGGTTCCTCGCCAAGAATCCGTGGGGCCGATTCCTCTCCACCGACGAAGAGCCCGATATCCGCTACACGACGC
>JBIIDD010000072.1:0-6137 GCA_044238565.1 Candidatus Nanopelagicales bacterium | reverse complement strand
CGGACGCGCGCCCGTAGCGCGCCACCCGGACCAAAGACAGGAGAGTTGTGTCGAAGGTCCGGGTATATGAGCTCGCCAAAGAGCTCGGAGTCGAGAGCAAGGTCGTGCTCGCCAAACTGGCAGAGCTCGGCGAATTCGTGCGCTCGGCATCATCCACGGTGGAAGCCCCCGTCGTCCGCAAGCTGAAGGACGCCATGCCGGCCGCGCCGGCTGCCGAGGCCAAGCCCAAGCGCGCCACCAAGAAGGCGGCGGCGCCCAAGGAGGCTCCACCCGCGACCGATGAGGCCGCGGCGGTTGCCGTCGAGGCTGTCGTCGAGGCCCCCGTGGCGCCGGTTGCCGCTGAGCCCGCGGTCGCTGCCCCTGCAGCGGCTGCGTCTGCGCCGGCCGAGCCCGCTCCCGCCGCCGACGAGGGGGAGACCCCGCGTCCGGCACGCCCCGCTGCGCCTCGCCCGGGCAATAACCCCTTCACGGGTAACGTCGCTGCGCGCGAGGCTCCGCGACCCGCGGCCCCGCGCCCGGGCAATAACCCCTTCACGGGCAACACCGGTATGGGTCGCGCCGCGCCCGCTGTCCCGGGGATTCCCCGCCCGACGCCGGGGATGATGCCGCGCGTCCCGGGTGTTCCCCGCCCGGGTGCACGTCCGGGCGGTGCTCCCGGTGGCGCCCCCGGTGGTCGTGGTCCCGGAGGTGCCCCCGGTCGTCCCGGTGGTGCCCCCGGTGGTCGTGGTCCCGGAGGTGCCCCCGGTCGTCCCGGTGGCGCCCCCGGTGGGCGCGGTCCCGGAGGTGGCTTCGGTGGCCCCGGTGGCGGCGGTCCTGGCGGTGCACCCGGTGGTGGCTTCGCTGGTCGCCCTGGCGGTCGTGGCGGCCCCGGTGGCCGTGGTGGCACGGCGGGTGCCTTCGGCAAGCCAGGCGGACGCCCGTCGCGCGGTCGCAAGTCCAAGCGCGCGAAGCGCCAGGAATTCGACAACATGCAGGCTCCGACGATCGGTGGCGTGCGCCTGCCCCGTGGCAATGGCCAGGTCGTTCGCCTGCCGCGCGGTGCAAGCCTCACCGACTTCGCCGAGAAGATCGACGCGAGTCCCGCGGATCTGGTGACCGTGCTCTTCAAGCTTGGGGAGATGGTCACCGCGACCCAGTCCGTCGACGACGACACACTGAAGCTCCTCGGCAGTGAGCTCGACTTCGACGTCCAGGTCGTGTCTCCGGAGGACGAGGACCGTGAACTGCTCGAGTCCTTCTCACTCGACTTCGGCGAGGACGAGGGCGACGAGGGCGATCTCATGCCGCGTCCGCCGGTCGTCACCGTCATGGGTCACGTCGACCACGGCAAGACCAAGCTCCTCGACGCGATCCGCAAGACGAATGTCGTCGCGGGCGAGGCCGGTGGCATCACCCAGCACATCGGCGCCTATCAGATCATCGCCCACCCCGGTGAGGCAGAGCGTCCGATCACCTTCATCGATACTCCGGGCCACGAGGCCTTCACCGCGATGCGCGCACGCGGCGCCCAGGTGACGGACATCGCCGTGCTGGTGGTCGCCGCAGATGATGGCGTGAAGCCGCAGACGATCGAGGCGCTCAACCACGCTCAGGCGGCAGAGGTGCCGATCGTCGTCGCCGTCAACAAGGTCGACAAGGAGGGCGCTGACCCGTCGAAGGTTCGCGGTCAGCTCACCGAATTCGGCCTCGTGGCTGAGGAGTACGGCGGCGAGACGATGTTCGTCGATGTGTCCGCCGTCAAGGGATCCGGCATCGACGAACTGCTCGAGGCGATCCTGCTCACGGCTGATGCTGCTCTCGATCTGCGTGCCAACCCGAGCCAGGATGCGCAAGGTGTGGCCATCGAGGCACACCTGGATCGCGGGCGGGGTCCCGTGGCCACCGTGCTCGTCCAGCGCGGCACCCTGCGTCCCGGTGACTCCATCGTCGCGGGCGACGCCTACGGCCGTGTGCGCGCGATGCTGGATGAGGACGGCAACACCGTGGACGAGGCGCTCCCGTCTCGACCGGTGCAGGTGCTCGGCCTCACGTCGGTGCCCGGTGCTGGTGACACCTTCCTCGTCGTCGAAGAGGACCGCACTGCGCGGCAGATCGCCCAGACGCGCCAGGCTCGTGAGCGCAATGCGCAACTTGCCAAGTCGCGTGCCCGGCGCACCCTCGAGGACTTCCTCAAGAGCCTCGAGGAAGGGGAGCTCCGCGAGCTCAACCTCATCCTCAAGGGCGATGTCTCCGGCTCGGTCGAGGCCCTCGAGGACGCCTTGCTCAAGATCGAGGTGGGCGATGGTGTCTCGCTCCGCGTGATCCACCGCGGCGTCGGCGCGATCACCAAGAGCGATGTCACCCTGGCCAGCGCCTCGGACGCCGTCGTCGTGGGCTTCAATGTCCGACCCGAGGGCAAGGTCGCGGAGTTCGCTGCCCAGGAGGGCGTGGATGTCCGCTTCTACTCCGTCATCTACCAGGCCATCGATGAGATCGAGGCGGCCCTGCGCGGCATGCTCAAGCCGGAGTTCGAGGAAATCCAACTCGGCACCGCGGAAGTCCGCGAGGTCTTCAAGTCGTCGAAGTTCGGCACGATCGCCGGCTGCCTCGTGCGCAGCGGCGAGATCCGCCGCAACACCAAGGCGCGCCTGGTGAGAGACGGGGCTGTCGTGGCCAACGACCTCTCCATCGCGACCCTGAGGCGCTTCAAGGACGACGTCACTGAGGTGCGCGAGGGCTTCGAGTGCGGCATCAACCTAGGCACCTACGGCGACGTCAAGGTCGAGGACGTCATCGAGACCTACGAGATGCGCGAGAAGGCCCGCGCCTAGGCCTGCTCACGTGTTCGTGGCGACATGCGAGATGGACATCCTCCTCGGCGACGTGCACTCCCTCAAGGAGAAGCGGGCCGTGGTGAAGCCCATCGTCCGGGAGTTGCGGAGGAGGTTCGATGTGGCCGCGGCCGAGACGGATTTCCAGGACCTGCACCGGCGGGCCCTGGTGACGGTCGGTGCGGTCTCAGGCGATGCCTCCCATGCGCGGGACGTCGCCGATGCATGCGAGGAGTGGGTCTCTGGGCTTCCGGAGATCACGTTGGTGGGGGTCCGTCGGCGAATGTTCGGCGGCGATGACGAAGGAGTGGGCTGATGGCTGCGGAAGCACGCGCTCGCAAGCTCGCGGACCGAGTCCGCGAGATCGTTGCGGAGACCCTCGAGATGAAGGTCAAGGATCCCCGTCTCGGCTTCATCACCGTCACCGACGCCAGGGTCACGCCGGACCTTCGCGAAGCCACGGTGTTCTACACCGTCTACGGCGACGATGAGGAGCGTGCGGCCACGGCGGCTGCTCTCGAGTCGGCCAAGGGAATCCTGCGCACCGAGGTGGGTCGCCAGACCGGCATCAAGCACACCCCTTCGCTGGCCTTCGTCCTCGATGCCCTGCCGGACAACGCCAAGCACATCGATGACCTGCTCCGCGCGGCGGCGGAGTCCGATGCCCAGGTGCATGCGCAGGCCACGGGTGCCCACTACGCCGGCGACCCCGATCCCTACCGCCAGCCCGCGGAGGAGGACCCGGAGGGATGACCCTTCAGGTTGGGCCCGGCGGGACGGCCAAGCCGCCCCTGTCGGGCTCGCACGGCATCGTCGTGGTGGACAAGCCCGAGGGACCGACGTCGCACGCGATCGTCGGGCGGGCGCGCAAGGCCTGGGGCACGCGGCGAGTGGGTCATGCAGGCACGCTCGATCCGCTGGCCACCGGCGTGCTCGTCCTCGGCCTCGGCTCGGCGACCCGACTGCTGGGGCACCTCTCCGCCCAGGGCAAGGAGTACGTCGCGACGATCGCCTTGGGCGTCGCCACCCTGAGCGACGATGCCCAGGGTGAGGTGTTGAGCGCATCCGGTGCCACGGTGAGCGCCGAGGACGTCGAAGCGGCAATGCAGCCGTGGCGCGGGCGCGTCCACCAGCGACCGAGCGCGGTGAGTGCTGTGCGCATCGACGGCCGTCGCGCACATGAGCGCGTGCGTGCGGGCGAGGATGTCGACCTCCCCGACCGTGAGGTGGTCATCGAGGCTTTCGATCTGCTCGACCTGCGCCATGCCGAGCTGGCTGGCGTGCCCGTGACCGTGATCGACGTCCGCGTCGCATGCTCGGCGGGCACTTACGTGCGGGCCCTGGCGCGCGATATCGGCGCGGCCCTGGGCGTGGGGGGTCACGTGCTCGCGCTACGACGCACCCGCTCGGGCGCATTCACGCTCGACGACGCCTGCACACTCGATGATCTGGGGAGCCTGGCGCCCATGGCCCCGGGCGAGGCTGCACGCCGCTCGCTTCCGTGGGTGGAGATCGACGAGGGGAGTGTGCGCTCCGTTGTCCACGGGGTGCGCATTCCCTGGCCTGCGGGCGCACCGGAGGGGGAGACGGTCGCCTTCATCCACGGTCCGGACCTGCTGGCTCTGGCGGAGTGCCGCGGTGGCGCGGCGGCGTACTCCGCAGTGTTCCCGCCGGAACCCTAGGCGTCGCGGGCGAGCGTGCCCTGGGCCGTGTCGGGTGAGAGATCCTCGACGAGGATCCGGGCCCACGTGTCGCAGACGGCTTCGAGGGGGAAGGATGCGAGGACCTGGTCCCGCGCGATGCTGCGCTCGCGTTCCCAACTCCCTGACGACGTGATCTCGTGGATGGCGGCGGCAGCGGAGGCGGGGTCGGCGTGGATCCATCGGGGGTCGTAGATGGTGTCGGCGCCGGGCCACGGCAGCAGCGCGGGCACCGCGCCTGACGCCATACCCTCCGCTGGCGCGAGGTGGAAGCTCTCATCGTCGGAGGTGGAGAGCACCCAGCCGACACGGCGCAGCCACGCGGCGACATCGCCGCCGAATCCATCGAATGTGACGGCGCCCGCCACGACGGGGTCGTCGTGGAGTCGGTGGAAGAGTCGCTCCACCTCGGCGCGCTCCTCGGGCTTGCGCCAGATCCACCAGTAGTCCCAGGGCATCTTCGACTTGATGGCGAGTCGGTATCGGCGATCTCGCCGGCGCAGGCGCGCGAGGATCTCCACGCCGAGATCGGGCCGCTTGCGATGGGGCGAGATGCCGATCATGCCGAGGGTGAACTCCGCACCTGCGAGCTTGGGGCGGTCAAACTGCTCGACGTCGACCCAGTTGGGGATCACCACGATGCGATCGGTGGGCCACCCGGTGCGTTCCCTGGTGAGTTGGGCGTAGAAGGGACTGACGCACACGACCTGGTCGATCGCCTCCGCGCGGACGTCGGCGAGCCACCCGGCGTCGAGCTCGAAGCGGTGCAACCGCACGATGAGTCGCTGACCGGCGCGCTTGTGCCGCGAGTACCAAACCAGATTGGGACCTGCCCATTCGCAGATGACGACATCCGCCCACGCGGCCATTGCCTCGCTCGTCGCGACGTCGTGCACCGAGAGGGCCTCCCAGGGGTCGAGACGCACGTCGACACCGGGGAGCTCGGCGAGGTGCTCCTGGATGCGGGTGAAGAACTTCAGGTCATGGCTGGCGACCACGACACGCAGCGGACGACCCGCCGCCTCCGTGGCTGCCTGGAGGCACTCGGGAGCAGGGGGAAAGGTCCGAGCCAGCACGTCGCGCAGGCGCTCGGCCGCTGCCTCCATGCGGTAGGGCGCGACCGACTCCGCGATCCCCCTGCTGAGGTCGCCGAGGAGATCGGGGTCGCTCGAGATGCGGGCGCAGGCGGCGGCGATGTCGGCCTCGTCCGAGACGAAGAGGGGATAGTCGACGCCGAGGAGGGTCTCGTGCATGGGTGTGCGATTGAGCAGCACGGGCACCCCGAGCACACCGAACTCGAGCACCTTGGTGCTCAACTCGAGGCTGGCATCCATCTCAGGCGCCCGCCAGGACAGTCCCAGGTCGCCGGAGGCCGCGAGAGCCATCGCCTGCTGGCGCGGCATTCCGCCGTGCCACACGACACCGGGTGTCGACTCGAGCGCTGCGCGCATGCGGGATGACCACTCGGGATCGTCGGGGACGTCGTGGATCTTGTCGCCCACCATGTGAACCTCGGCCGCGATGCCCTGCTCCGCGAGGAGGGCGGGCAGCCGTGTCATCTCCAGGGTGTTCCACAGCGGCGCGAACTTCCCCGTGTAGACGAGTCGCAGGGGATTGCTGGGGCCAC
>JBIIDD010000071.1:0-6183 GCA_044238565.1 Candidatus Nanopelagicales bacterium | reverse complement strand
AGTCCCCTAGCCTCCACACTCATGTCCTGGC
This sequence comes from Candidatus Nanopelagicales bacterium, assembly GCA_044238565.1. GTDB lineage: Bacteria > Actinomycetota > Actinomycetes > S36-B12 > S36-B12 > Mxb001. Next base: position 6,152 of record JBIIDD010000071.1, on the reverse strand, counting down.
GGGTGCGCGCCACGCCAACGGGCAGACGGTCGATCGCGGCGGCAGGGTGAGCGAGACGAGGTACTTCGTCACAGGCCTGTCGATGCACGCGGAGATGCGGCCGTAGGCGACGTGCTGCGTCCCGTCGTAAACGACCATCGGCGCACGAGCGAAGGCGTTCGCAAGTTCACGAGCACCCAGATAGGGGGTGGCGTTGTCGGCGACGGCATTGATGACGACAGGCCGAGGTGACAGGCGCAGGATGGTCGTCAGCCCGGGGAGTGATCGGCCCAGTGGCGGCAGCCCGGCGCACTGCGCGCCTTCTTCGAGGACGGGGAGAAGGTAGGTCGTGCCTCCTACGCCGATGGCCTCGCCCCCGGCTCGGGCGAGGGCTTCCACGCTGGGTCGGTCGTGCATGTCACTGCAGTTCACGAAGCCGAGGATGGAGTTGAAGTCGGCGGACGCCCTCGGCTGGGTCGGGAGTGGATCCGGCGACCACTCCGGCGATTGACCAATGTCCATGAGTTCGGCGAGGCGCTGGCCGCGCTCGGCCGTGCGCTCGCTCGGGTCTGCGAGTGCGCGCCCGACCCGGTCGAGCACCTGCATGGCAACGGGCCATGACCCCTGACGTGTGGCCAGACCCTGCATGGCGCTGCCGAACTGCCAGCGAGTGAGTTCGTCTCCTTCGAACGTCAGCACATTCTCGTCGAGGTACCGCATGGCCTGGTTGTACGTCTTGGTGTAGCGACCACCGAACGCGCCCAGCATGCGTTGCACAGCCGTCACGTCATCCCAGATTTGCTCGCGCATGTAGGAGTGGATGCTGGGCGCCGGATCGATGGCTCCGTCGAGCACAAGTGCGCGCAACCGCGAGGGGAACTGCTGTGCGTAGGCACGACCGACCGTCGTGCCATAGCTCATGCCCCACAGGGTGATCTGACGCTCACCGAGCGCGCTGCGGATGGCATCGAGATCGCGGATCACCTGCCACGTGCCGAGATTCCCGACATGCGCGGCGTTGAGCGATGCGCATTCTTCGTTGGCTTGCGCGACTGCGTCGTACCACTCCTGGGTGAGCGCGGTGACGTCGATCGGGCCTGTCTCTGGGAAGACCGGCCTATTCCACGTGCAGGGGCGCAGCTGGGGCTCCGACCGTCCCACGCCTCGGGGATCCCACGCCACGACGTCGAAGCGATCTTTGACCTGCGAGGGCAACTGTCCGTAGACCAGGTCCAGCCAACCCACACCCAGCCCTCCTGGCCCACCGGGATTGAAGGTGAGCACCCCGATCCGGTCCCCCACTGCGGCGATCCTGGCGACCCGGATGCGGTAGGTGCCCGACGTCGATGGCTCAGCCCAGTCGCGGGGCACGGTGACCCACGTGCACCGTGCGCGCGCCGGGAGGTCCTCGTCGGAGCAGGGTCGCCAGTCGAGGTTCGCTTGAGGGGTACGAGGACCTGGTTGCGCGCCCGAGGGGGCTGCACCCGCGGAGGAGACGGCAGAGGTCAGCAATAGGGCTGCCGTGGAGAACAGCGCGAGTCCGACTCGGACGGGGGCTGAGGACATGGTGGAGGGTTCCACACCGCCCGCGCGCGCACAAGGGAGACGACTCCGAGGGCATGTTTGGGCCGTGCTTGACTGCCGCTATGCAGATCGAGGTGTGGGCCGATGTCGTGTGCCCCTGGTGCTACATCGGCAAGCGTCGCCTGCAAAGCGCATTGGAGCAGCGCGGGCTCACCGACGATGTCGATATCGTGCACCGCACCTTCCAACTCGACCCCGCCGCTAGCACCACGACGGGGCCGACGGTCGATCACCTCGCCGCTAAGTACGGAGTCTCGCGTGATGAGGCGCTCGCGATGATGTCCAACGTCACCGAAGTGGCCGCTGCCGAAGGCCTCGACTACCACCTCGGCCTGTGCATGACCGGCAACACTCGCGACGCCCACCGACTGGTGTTGTGGGCCCAGGATGAGGACCCGGCGACTGCACAGCATCTCCTCGAGGCGATGTACTCGGCGTACTTCGAGCAGGGCCGTGGTGTTTTCACCACCGACGAACTCATCGCATGTGCGACAGAGGTCGGTCTCGATGCCAACGCCGTGCGCGAGATGCTCTCGGGTACGGCGTACCTCGACCAGGTCGTGCAGGACCAGGTGCTCGCCCGCACCTTCGGCGCGAATGGCGTGCCCTTCTTCGTCATCGATCGGGCGTACGGAGTCTCGGGTGCCCAGCCGGTGGAGGTCTTCCTCAGCGCCATCGACCAGGCCCGCGCAGCGACTGCCTGAAACTGAACCATCACCACCCCCGGGAGTCGGGAGAGCGCCGACGGCGTGGCAGGATCTCAGCCATGCCGGACTCGAATCTCACAGCCACCCTGCACACCTCCATGGGCGACATCAACGTCATCCTCTTCCCCGACCAGGCCCCCAAGACGGTGAAGAACTTCGTCGGTCTCGCCGAGGGCACGCAGGAGTGGACCGATCCGCAGGCTCGGACTAAGACCACCAAGCCGCTCTACGACGGCACGATCTTCCACCGCGTGATCCCCGGCTTCATGATCCAGGGCGGCGACCCGCTCGGCACCGGCACCGGCGGCCCCGGATATCGCTTCGCGGATGAGTTCAACCCCGAGTTGCAGTTCGACCGTCCCTACCTTCTCGCGATGGCGAACGCCGGCCCCAATACCAACGGCTCGCAGTTCTTCATCACGGTGGCACCGACCTCGTGGCTCAACTTCAAGCACTCGATCTTCGGTGAGGTCGCCGACCAGCCGTCGCGCGACGTTGTGGACGCGATCGCTGCAGTGTCGACCGGTGCGCAGGATCGACCGACGACGCCGGTCGAGATCACGGGCGTCACCGTCACGCGCGGGTGACCCAGCCTCCCGGCGTACCACCGAGTGCGCCGCCCCCCGCACCGGGCTGCTACCGGCACCCGGAGCGGAGCACCTACATCCGCTGCACCCGTTGCGACAAGCCCATTTGCCCTGAGTGCATGCGCTCGGCTTCCGTGGGATTCCAGTGCCCCGACTGCGTGGGAGAGGCCGCACGCACGGTGCGTCAGCCCGTCACCGTCGCGGGCGGTGGTGTGATCACCAAGCCCTACGTGACGTGGACTCTCATCGGCATCACTGTCGCCGTCTTCCTCTGGCAGTTCGCTGCCGGCGTCGACGCGGTGGCCGAGGAATTCGGCATGTGGCCCTTCGGCATCACCCTCTACGGAGAGTGGTGGCGGCTCCTCACCGCGGCCTTCCTCCACGGTTCGTGGCTGCACATCGCCTTCAACATGTACGTCCTCTTCGTGCTCGGACCGACCCTCGAACGCGTGCTCGGCCACACGCGCTTCATCGTGCTCTACGTTGTCGCCGCACTGGGTGGCAGCGTCGCCTCCTATGTCTTCTCCGACCCGCGCACGGTGTCGGTCGGGGCGTCAGGTGCGATCTTCGGATTGATGGGCGCCTATGTCGTTGCCGGCCGACGGCTGCGCTGGGACATCACCCAGGTGCTCATCCTCCTGGGCATCAACGTGGTCATCGGGTTCATCAGCCCCCAGGTCGACTGGCGAGCTCACTTCGGCGGCCTGGTCGTCGGTGCCCTCGTGGCGACGGTATTCGTGTGGACCCCGCCGCCCTTCCGCTCCGTGCGGGCTCTCTGGCAGAGCCTTGGGGTGCTGGCCATCCTGGGCGCACTGGTCGTGGTGACGATGTGGCGTACGGGGCAACTGTGGACAATGCTCGCTCCGCTAGGCGTGGGCTGACCCCTTTATCCACAGCCTGTCCCCAGTTGGGGAGAACTACACGCATGTAATTGTTCGGTCAGCACCGGGAGACGTGGCCTGGTCGCCGCTCGGTACTCTTTCGGAGGTGCAATCGCGGGCTCAGGGGCCCGCGCCATGCGATCGCGGGCCGAGGGGCTCGTGCGCGGAGGGAGGACCAGCGTGCCGGAGTCCAAAGGGCGCAAGCGCGACGACTACGTCCCACCGTCCGATAAGAGCGACCGCAAGCCCGTCAAGATCGGATCCGCTCCCTGGGTCGCACCCACGATGGTCACGCTCTTCATCGTCGGCCTGCTGTGGATCGTCGTCTTCTACATCGCCGGCGCCGACATCCCGATCATGAACACGATCGGGGGCACCTACAACGCTCTCGTCAATGTGCTTATCGGCTTCGCGTTCATCACTGCGGGATTCGTCGTCTCCACCAAGTGGCGCTAGCCACACCCCTGCGCACGGTGATCCCATGACGCGCATCCTCGTCATCGACAACTACGACTCGTTTGTTTTCAACCTGGTGCAGTACCTCGGCCAGTTGGGAGTCGACGTCGACGTACGCCGCAACGACGAGGTGACCATCGACGACGCCCGTGCCTACGACGGGATCCTGCTCTCCCCCGGTCCCGGCACCCCCCAGGACGCGGGAGTGTGCATGGAGATCGTGCGCGAGCTTTCGGGGGAGGTGCCGATCCTGGGCGTGTGCCTCGGCCACCAGGCGATCGCGGCCGTCTACGGCGGTGTCGTCGACCGCGCTCCCGAGTTGCTGCACGGCAAGACGTCGCTTGTCGAACACCAAGGCGAGGGCGTTCTGGCTGGGCTACCTCAACCCTTCACGGCGACGCGCTACCACTCGCTCGCGGTGCGCCCCGACTCGGTGCCCGACGTACTCGAAGTCACGGGCACCACCGAGACCGGAGTCATCATGGCCGTCCGGCACCGTGAACTCGACGTAGAAGGCGTGCAGTTCCACCCCGAGTCGGTGCTCACCGAGGGCGGCCACCAACTCCTCGCCAACTGGCTCGTCGTGTGCGGTGATGCCGATGCACCCCGTCGCGCTGCCGGTCTCGCCCCCGTCGTCGGCTAGGCCCCGCTCCGCTTTTCGCCAGTTGGAGCGACTTTCGCGCGTAAGCAAGTCGCTCCAACTGGCGAAAAGCGGGTCAATTCTCGGTGTGCACAGGCGCTGAGGAGCCCATGCGTCCCCAGATTGATCGGGAATCAGCGGGCGCGACGGGCTCTCAGCGACCGTGCGCTATGCCTAGACGAGAGAACTACCAGGCCGGCACCACAGCACGAGAGCACTTCGGCGAGCATGCCTTCACGAAGGCAATGGCAGGGTCCGCCGGTATCAGCCCCTCCGCTCTCGTGACCGCGAGTCGAGCCGGAGTCATTCGTCGTGAGGCCCGAGGCCTCTACTCCGCGGGAGACGATGCGCACGCCCGGGCAAGGCACCAGATCGAGAACCTGGCCGCCAGGGGAATAGTCGCTGCGCTGGGTGGCCGCTCGGCCGCGGAGGTCTGGGAGATTCCCGTAGTGGGCCATGCGGAAGCACTGGCACCCGCGCCTCTCACGCTCGTGGTCTCGCGTGGAAGCGGTGTGCGTCAAGGGACTCGCAGCGGTCTTCGCATGAGAGTCGCGGACCTCTCCGAGGACGACATCATCCGCGTCGATCCGCTCACGCAGGAGCCGTGTGCCGCCGGTGTGGCGGTGACAACCCCACTGCGGACGGGGTTGGATGTTGTGAGAGATGTCGGCAGGTCCCGCAGTTCAGCCCTGATTCCTCTATGCGGAGCCATGCGTGCACATCTCCGGCTGCATATCGCCGCCACGGGTGCGAATGACGGCGCGATCACGGAGCTAGCCCGCGATGCCGCGCTTCGAGACGACGTACGCGCGCGGCTCCGGCGCGTGGCGAGCGTGGTCAATTCACATGGCATGAAGTGGTTCTACGACGTGCTGCCAGATGTGGAGCCCCTGGTCGAAACAGCACTTGAGGGCCTGGCGTGGGCGCTCCTCACCGATTCACTCCTCCCCAGGCCGCGCCCCCAGGAGTGGGTCAGGGGCGCGAGCGGACGCAAGTACCGCGTCGACTTCCTCATCGGGGATCGCGTCGTACTGGAGGCGGACGGCGCCGTGAAGTACGCCGATCAGACGCCCTGGCAGGAGAAGACACGACAGTCAGACCTGGAAGCCGCGGGCTACTGGGTGGTGCGCTGCACGTGGGAGGAATTGATCCGTCGTCCCCACGAGATTCTCGCTCGCATCGCACTCGCGCTGAGCCGATGCGGCTAAGGCACCACCTCGAACTTCCGCCAGTTGGCGCGACTTCCGCGTGCGAAGAAGTCACTCCAACTGGCGGAAACGGATTGCACGGGCCGCTACCGCCTCCGACTAGGCCGGTG
>JBIIDD010000070.1:0-6187 GCA_044238565.1 Candidatus Nanopelagicales bacterium | reverse complement strand
GACCCCCAGACGCGATCGATGATCTGGCCGCGTGTGAGCACCCGTCCGGCGTTGCGGACGAGGAGCTCCAGGAGGTCGAACTCCTTCAGCGGCATCGCGATGGTCTGGCCTCGCACGCCGACGACGTGGCGATCGACGTCGATGCGCACCGGGCCCGCCTCGAGGACGCTCGGCAGCATCTCCTCCGGCTCGCCTCGACGACGCAGAACGGCCCGGATGCGAGCCACCAGTTCACGTGAGGAGAAGGGCTTGGTGACGTAGTCGTCAGCGCCCAGCTCGAGCCCGACCACCTTGTCGACCTCGCCGTCCTTGGCCGTCACCATGATGATCGGCACCGCCGAGCGCTGGCGAAGCGTGCGACAGACCTCCGTGCCCGAGATTCCGGGCAGCATGAGATCGAGCAGCACCAGGTCGGCGCCGTGCCGGTCGAACTCGTCGAGCGCGGATGCTCCATCGGCAGCGACACCCACCTCGTAGCCCTCGCGACGCAGCATGAAGGACAGCGCGTCGGAGAACGACTCTTCGTCTTCTACCACCAGGACCCGTGTCACCGGGCTTCCTCCTCCACTACCCCCCGGCCGCCGCGCGCGCGACTGCCTCCGAGTGTCAATACGTCCCCATCACCACTCCCACCGGACAGCGGGAAGCGCAGGGTGAATGTCGATCCCACTCCCGACTCCGACCACACGGCCACATCCCCGCCATGGTTCTCGCACACGTGCTTGACGATGGACAGGCCCAGCCCCGTGCCACCCGTGGCCCTGGAGCGGGCCGGATCAGCACGGTAGAAGCGCTCGAAGATGCGATCGAGGTCATGCGAGGCGATGCCGATTCCCTGATCCTTGACGTCGATCTCCACCATGCCACTGTCGGTGCGGGCAGCCACCGCGACCCGCGTGTGGTCAGGGGAGTACGTCACGGCGTTGCTCACCAGGTTGCGCAGGGCGGTGAGGACCTGCTGCCGGTCACCCACCATTTCCGCCCCCGGAGCGCCAATGACCACGAGCTCGATGCCGCGCGCATCGGCGAAGGGACGGACCTCGTCGACCGCCTGGACGATCACCGGATCGATCTCGAACACTGCGGCGCGGGCCAGGGGGTCATCGCCCTGAAGGCGCGACAACTCGATGATGTCGTTGATGAGCGAGGCGAGTCTGGAGGACTCCACGATCATGCGCTCCGCGAAGCGCTGGACGCTCTCCTGATCATCGGCAGAGCTGAGGATCGCCTCGGCGAGCAGGGCGAGGGCGCCCACGGGGGTCTTGAGCTCATGACTGACGTTGGCGACGAAGTCGCGGCGGACGGCATCGACGCGGCGTTCCTCGGCCATGTCCTCCACGAGGACGACGTAGATGCCTGGCGACAGGGAAGCGACCGTGGCCTTCAGGTCGAGCATGCCGCGGCCCAGCGGAGGCCGGCGCACCCGGATCTCACGCTCCTGGGGGCCACCGCGCTCGACGCACGCACGGATGAGCTCATGCACATCGACGACCGCCAGCGCATCGCGTCGTACGAGGCCCAGGGCCTCGGCCCGGGGAGTCGTGCGCAGGACATTGCCCTCGCCGTCGACGACGAGCGAGGCCATGGGCAAGACGTTGAGGAGGGCCACCACGTGATCGGGGATCGCACGAGCCCCCACCGGGGGAATCCCCACGGGGGACGTCGAGCGCGCGGGGCGACCGGCCATGGGGCCACGATAGGCGCCCCCTAGGCGGGCGCACCCTCACCATGGGCTGCGCGCGCCAGGATTGTCCGATCGTTCACCGCCTCGCGACGACCGTTCACCTCATGCTCAACACGGGTTCACCTACGCTGTCCACCATGTCCCACCCGAGGGAGGTGCCCCATGCGTGAGGCGTTCACGGCAGAGCTCGATGCCATCAGCGATGACCTGGTCCACTTGACCCGGCTCGTGGGATCGGCCATGAACCGCGCGACCCAGTCCCTGCTCGACGCCGACCTGCGCCTCGCGGAGGAGGTCATCGCGGCCGACGAGCAGGTCGATGTCCTCACCTCGGAGACCGAGGAGAAGTGCTTCGACGTCATCGCGCTCCAGGCACCCGTCGCCTCCGACCTGCGCATCGTCATCGGTGCTCTGCGCATCGCTTCCTCGCTCGAGCGCATGGGCGATCTCGCAGAGCACGTCGCCAAGCAGTCGCGCATGCGCTATCCCGCACCTGCCATCCCGCAGGAGCTCCGCGGGACCTTCGCCGAGATGGGGGGCATCGCGGAGGCCATCGTCTCCAAGACCGGTGCCGTCATCGCGACCAAGGATGTCGCTCTCGCCACCGATATCGCGCGCCACGACGAGCAGATGGATCACCTCCACCGCGAGCTCTTCACGATCGTGCTGTCGCCGTCCTGGAAGCACGGGGTCGAAGCGGCCATCGACGTGACGCTGCTCTCGCGCTTCTACGAGCGCTACGCCGACCACGCAGTGTCGGTCACCCGCCGCGTCGTGACCATCGTGACGGGCGAGCCCTACGCCGGCGTCACCCTCGACGCCGGGCACTGATTCCCGGCCCGGCCCAGAGGGGCCAGGAGGCGGGGATGCCCGCCGGGAGGGAATGCGCCACACTGGTGCGCCGTTGAGTCGTCGGGAGGTGGCTGTGAATCGACATCTGCGCGACACCCGGCCGCGCCGCGTGGCGGTCGTGTCGCTCCACACCTCCCCGCTCGACCAGCCGGGCACGGGAGACGCCGGCGGACTCAATGTCTACGTCCTCGAGACATCACGCCGCCTCGCCGCTGCCGGCGTCGAGGTGGAGATCTTCACGCGCGCGGTCTCGTCGTCATTGCCCCCCACTGTGGAGATCGAGCCCGGGGTGAGCGTCACCCACCTGCGCGCCGGCCCGTTCGAGGAACTCCCCAAGGAGGACCTCCCCGCTCAGATGTGCGCCTTCAGCGCGGGTCTGCTGCGCGCCGAGGCAGGCCGCCCCGCGGGGTGGTTCGACCTCATCCACTCCCACTACTGGCTCTCGGGCCAGGTCGGGTGGCTTGCCTCCGAGAGGTGGGATATCCCGCTCGTTCACTCCATGCACACCATGGCAAAGGTGAAGAACCTCGAACTCGCCGACGGCGACCGTCCCGAGCCCCAGGTGCGCATGATCGGCGAGGAGCAGGTGGTCGACAATGCCTCGCGCCTCATCGCCAACACCGGTGACGAGGCGCGCCAGCTCATCGACCTCTACTCAGCTTCGCCGCATGCCATCGACGTCGTCCACCCCGGCGTCGACCTCGAGGTCTTCTCCCCCGGTGACCGCGCCGCAGCTCGAGCGGCCCTCGGGCTGCGACCCGACGCCCACGTGCTCCTCTTCGTCGGACGCATCCAGCCCCTCAAGGCTCCCGACGTCCTCCTGCGGGCGGTCGCGCGCATGGTCGAGTCGGAGCCGAGCAGACGTCGCGACCTCGTCGTAGCGGTGTGCGGGGGACCATCCGGCAGCGGTCTTGAGCACCCGACCGCACTCTCCGACCTCGCGGTGTCGCTGGGCATCGCCGACATCGTCCGATTCGAGCCTCCGGCTGACCGAGCGCAACTCGCACAGTGGTACCGCGCTGCAGACGCCACCGTCGTGCCTTCCTATTCGGAGTCGTTCGGACTCGTCGCCATCGAGTCGCAGGCGTGCGGCACCCCCGTGGTCGCCGCTTCCGTCGGTGGCCTGCGCACCGCCGTGGCCGGCGGACGATCGGGTCTGCTCATCCCGAGCCACAATGCCGACGAGTGGGCACGAGCACTCGAGCGCATGTCCACCCCTGAGCGCGACCACCTCGCCGCCGGAGCGCGAGACCATGCCGAGGGCTTCAGCTGGGACGCCACAGCGCACGGGCTCATCGACTCCTACGCGCGCGCGATCGGCGAGCATGCGGCGCTTCCCCTCGCCGCCAGCCACCGATGACCCTCGACTCGACCGCCCGCGCATCCGCCACACGTGCCGTCGACTCGGCACTCATCGACACTCAACTTCCCGTGGAGCGCACCGACGAGCACACATTCATCGTGACCCTGGAGGGTGCGCACAAGTTGCGCACGACCGTGTCCCTGGTCATCGGCGACCATGCCCTGTCCATCAACGCATTCGTCGCCCGTCGTCCCGATGAGAATGCCGAGGCCGTCTACCGCTGGCTGCTCGAGCGCAACAGGAGGATGTACGCCGTCGCCTTCTGCATCGACCACCTGGGCGACATCTACCTCTCCGGGCGCATCTCGCTCGAGGCCGTGACGCCGGAGGAGGTCGATCGCATCCTGGGCTGCGTCGCCGAATACTCCGATGGATCCTTCAACACGATCCTCGAGCTCGGCTTCGCCACGGCCATCCGCCGCGAATGGAAGTGGCGGGTCGATCGCGGCGAGCCCACGGGCAATCTCGAGGCATTCCGGCACCTCGCCGAGCAGGCCGACTGAGGCTTGGCAGGATGGCGCCATGACCGCGCCGTACACCCTGGTGCTCCTCCGCCATGGCGAGAGCGAGTGGAACGCCCGCAATCTCTTCACCGGGTGGGTCGATGTCGGCCTCTCCGACAAGGGCCGCGATGAGGCTGCGCGTGGCGGACGGCTCCTCGCCGAGTCGGGCATCCTTCCCGACGTCGTGCACACATCCCTGCTGACGCGCGCGATCACGACCGCCAACATCGCACTCGGCGAAGCCGGTCGCTCCTGGATCCCGGTCGTGCGCAACTGGCGCCTCAACGAGCGCCACTACGGCGACCTGCAGGGCAAGGACAAGAAGGCCACGCTCGATCAATACGGCGAGGAGCAGTTCATGCTCTGGCGTCGGTCCTATGACGTTCCGCCGCCACCCATCGATCCCGACAGCGAGTTCGCGCAGACCTACGACCCTCGTTACGCCGCGCTCCCCCCCGAGGCGCGTCCGCGCACCGAGTGCCTCAAGGACGTCGTGCACCGCCTCATCCCCTACTGGGAGGACGTCATCGTCGCGGAGGGGCTACGCCGCGGGCAGACCGTGCTCGTCGCCGCTCACGGCAACTCACTGCGTGCGCTGGTCAAGCACCTCGACGGCATCTCCGACGGCGATATCGCTGCCCTCAACATCCCCACGGGCATCCCCCTCGTCTACCGGCTCGATGAGAGCCTGCGTCCGATCGTGCCGGGTGGCGAGTACCTCGATCCCGATGCAGCCGCCACCGCGGCGGCCGCCGTGGCCAACCAGGGCCGCTGAGCGCAGCGGCACTGACCATGGGGACGACGCGACTCGAACTCGACGACGCCACGCTGCGCGAGTGGAGCGCGACCGTGGTCGCGGTCGACCCTGAGCAAGGGATCGTGCTCGACCGCTCGGCCTTCTACCCCGGCGGCGGCGGACAGCCCCCTGATCATGGCGTGCTCATCTGGGGCGGCGTGCAGACGCGCATCGTGGGCGCGCGCTACGGCGACGACCTCTGGCTCATCCCCGACGAGGCAGACCCCCTCCCCGCAGTAGGCACGACCGTGAGGGGCGCGATCGACGACCCACGGCGTACCGCGCTCATGCGCACCCACTCCGGCCTGCATGTGCTCTCCGGCGTCGTCTTCCGCGACTTCGGCGCACTCGTCACCGGATCCAACATGGAGCCACTCGAGGGGCGCCTGGACTTCAATCTCGATGGCATCCCCGAGGGCTTCAAGGAGGCCATCGAGGATGCCATCAATGCCGAGGTCGAGGCCGACCGCGCGATCCGCGCGTACTCCTTGGCGCGCGAGGAGGCCTTCGCGATCCCCGACATCATCCGCACCGCCACCAATCTCCTGCCCGACGAGATCGAGGTCGTGCGCATCGTCGACATCGACGGACTCGACGTCCAGGCCGACGGCGGCACGCACGTCGCGTCCACGCGACAGGTCGGGCGCATGCGCGTCGTCAAAGTGGAGAACAAGGGCAAGGGCTTCCGGCGTATCCGCGTCGCCCTCGAGGACTGACGACATGAGCGACGACCGGATTCTGGTGCAGGTGCCAGCAGGGGAGTTGCCCCTGCGCGCGCAGGCGCTGCTGGACTCCGGGATCCCACGACCCGCAGGGTCGAGATTCCTCGCCCGTCGCACCCACCTGAGCTGGATACCCGCCGCGTGGCTCGCGGGACTGCTCGTCGTCGGCTTCGCGAGCGTGCGCGCGACGATCACCGCCGGCCTGGATCCCGACGCGGGCGCGGAGCGGCTCATCTACGGCGCCCTGGCGGCGGTCAGCCTCGTCGG
>JBIIDD010000069.1:0-6209 GCA_044238565.1 Candidatus Nanopelagicales bacterium | reverse complement strand
CAGGGCAGCCTCGAGGCCGAGGCTCGCGGGTCCGAAGACGCCCATGCCCTCGAACATCTCCTCGCTCACCTGCGAGCCGAGACTCTCGCCGAAGAGGAACATGCGGGGCCGCTTCTCCGGCGGCATGGCAGCGAGCCGCTGCGCGATGCCGGCGAAGACCATGCGGGTCTGGTCGGTGCCGCGCTTGACGTCGGTGAGGGACAGCGATGACGGCAGGACGGAGTACTGAATCGAAAGGCTCGCGCAATCGCCGCGAGTGAGGTATTCGAAGGTCTCGCAGGCAACGTAGTTGACATAGCCCGAGCCGGTGGGCGACCACAGCGCGACGTACGGCCGCTCCAGCGCTCGGGTGCGATCGATCTCGTCGAGGAGCACCTGAGCGCGGCCCTCGTTGGTGGTGGCACTCGAAAGGCCGGCGTAGACACGGATCGGCTGCTGCGCCGGCTCGCCCATGATGGCGGAGATGGTGTCGGGACGCAGCACCATGCTCAGCCAGCGGCGGCCTTCGCGACTCTGATCCGACCAGGAGCGACCCGACGCCGGGGATCCGGTGATCTCGGGGATGTCCGGGGGTGTCGCATGTGCCGGCTCCGTGCCTTCACCCGCATTGCCGAGCTCGCGGTCGACGAACTTCAGCGCGAGGGCTCCCACGACCACCGTGGCCACGGCGGTGAGCCCGCGCGCCGCCGTCGTGTGATCCTGGGGGGTCCCGCCGAAGAGCGAGGCGACTCCACGGCCCCACAGGTGCGTCACCCGGGACTCCACGGCAGCCAGGCCGAGCAGCGCACCCGTGACAGCAATGCCGATGCCCGTGGCCACCATGGGGTTGACGGCGAGGTCCTGGTCCTGGTTGAGATCCTCCGGTTCACCCGTGGCGATGTCACGGATGGCACGAACGACGCCACCGAGGCCTTCGTCGCGTGACGAGCGGAAGGACTCGAGCTCGGCTGCTCCGACCTGCTGACCGAAGAGCCGCGTCATTCCGTAGACGCCGCCTCCCAACGCCGCAACACTTCCGGTGGTTGCCGCGACGCGCATCGGAGTGCTCGGGATCTCGTCGATGACTCGCGAGGCCATCCCTGTCGCTGCGGCCGCCGCCAGGGCCCCGGCGCCGAGCCGAGCCCATGACCGCCACGGCGGCTCATGCTCGCGCCAGGCGAGCAGCCGATTGGCCGCAACCGAGCCGAGAACGACGAGCGCGTCGCCGGCCACCTGGCCCCGGCGTCCTCCCACGCGTGAGCCGAGGGCGCTCAGCGCGCTGTGCGCCGAGGTGCCCCAGGTGTAGGCGGCCAGACCAGAGACTCCCGTGATGATCCCCTGATCGACGCTCTTCCTGGTGAGCAGGTTGGGTTGGTAGGACAGGCCGACACTCACGGCGGCGAGCATGAGGCCCGCTCGGGAGTCGGGGTCGACGTCTCTGGGCACGCGCAGGCGGGACAGGAGAGGCATGGCCACATCCTGGCCTATCCCCGCCGCCGAAGGGACCTGGGTCCAGGGATTCCGCCCGCGAGGCCGAGGGGGCGGACTCCCAGCCCTGCGGGATACTGGGGCCACCGGGATGTCCGGCACGACCCTTCGGAGGATCCGTGAGCAGCGCCCCTCTCCAGCCCCTCGAACTCTTCGCCATCGACGGCATGCTCACCGAGGAGGAGCGAGCGATCCGCGACGTCGTGCGTGACTTCGTCGAGCGCAGGATCAAGCCGGAGGTTGCCGACTGGTTCGAGGCGGGCACGATCCCCGCGCGCGAGCTGGCACGCGAATTCGGCGAGCTCGGCGTACTCGGCATGCATCTGGAGGGCTACGGGTGCGCCGGTACCAACGCCGTCTCCTACGGCCTGGCCGCCATGGAGCTCGAGGCTGGCGACTCTGGAATCCGCTCGCTGGTCAGCGTGCAGGGATCGCTCGCGATGTACGCCCTCCACGCCTTCGGCTCGGAGGAGCAGAAGGAGGAGTGGCTGCCGCGCATGGCGAAGGGCGAGGCGATCGGCTGCTTCGGGCTCACCGAGGCCGACTTCGGCTCCAATCCCTCGGGCATGCGCACCGCGGCCAAGCGCGACTCGGACGACTGGGTGCTCAACGGCTCCAAGATGTGGATCACCAACGGCACCGTCGCAGACGTCGCGATCGTGTGGGCCCAGACCGACGACGGCATCCGGGGCTTCGTGGTCCCCACGGAGACGCCTGGCTTCTCCGCCCGTGAGATCCACAAGAAGATGTCACTGCGCGCCTCGGTCACGGCCGAGCTCGTCTTCGACAACGTCCGACTCCCCTCCTCGGCGATGCTGCCCGGCGTGCGCGGGCTCAAGGGACCGCTGGCCTGCCTCAACGAGGCGCGCTTCGGCATCGCCTACGGCACGCTCGGGGCCGCTCGCGATTGCCTGGAGACGGCCCTCAGCTACGCGATCGACCGCGAGCAGTTCGACAAGCCCATCGCCGGCTACCAGATGACGCAGCAGAAGTTCGCCGACATGACCCTCGAGCTCGGCAAGGGCATGCTGCTGGCGATCCACCTGGGCCGGCTCAAGGATGAGCACGCGATCACGCCCGAGCAGGTGAGCCTCGGCAAGCTCAACAACGCTCGTGAAGCACTTGCCATCGCACGCGAGTGCCGATCCATCCTGGGCGGTAACGGAATCACGCTGGAGTATCCCGTGATCCGGCACATGAACAACCTCGAGTCGGTCTTCACCTACGAGGGCACCAACGAGATGCACACCCTCATCATCGGCCAGGCGCTGACGGGCATCCCCGCCTTCCGCTAGGCGGGTGGAAGGTCCGGCGGACCGCTGCGATATGTCGCCGGAGTGTGACTCAGCGTGATCGGGTGGGCCACGGTCGCAGTGCCATCGACCTCCACCACGGGCTCCAGGCCGAGTGCGGATGCGAGAGCGAAGGCCTGGGCGAGATCGTTGATCGGCCCGCAGGGCACCCCTGCGCTCGTGATTCGACGTTGCCACTCATCGGCGCCGCATGAGGCCAGTAATCCCTCGAGACGCGCCTTGAGCTCCTCTCTGTGCGCCACGCGGGCCGGGTTGGTCGAGTAGTCGGGATCCGCTGCGAGTTCCGGCGCCCCCAGCTCGGCCGCCAGCGCCGCGAACTGCCCATCGTTGCCGACAGCGATGACCAGTGGGCGGTCACCGGTCGCGAACACGTCGTAAGGGGCGATCGACGGGTGGGCATTGCCGAGGATGCCGGGCACCACGCCCGCGGCGACGTAGCCCGATGCCTGATTGACGAGTGCGGACAGCAGCGACGAGAGCAGGTTCACTTCCACGCGCTGACCCTCGCCCGTCGCATCCCGGTGACGCAGGGCGGCCAGGATGCCCACTGTCGCGTGCAGACCCGTGATGACATCCACGAGCGCCACGCCCGCCTTGGTCGGCTCACCCGGACCGGGGCCCGTGATGCTCATCAGTCCACCCATCGCCTGCACGAGGAGGTCGTAACCGGGCAGGTCGCGTCCGACGCCCGAGCCGAAGCCGGTGATGGAGCAATAGACGAGACCTGGATGCAGGGGTGCCAGGTCGGCATATCCGAGACCCATGCGATCCAACGCACCCGGCTTGAAGTTCTCCACGAGCACATCGGCCGCCAGGGCGAGATCGCGCGCTTCATCACGGCCCTCGGGCGAGCTGAGATCGATCACTCGGGTGGACTTGTTGCGGTTGACGCCCGCGAAATAGGTGGACTGGCCGCTCTCGGTGTACGGCGGCCCCCATGCACGGGTGTCGTCACCGTGCCCGGGTCGCTCGACCTTGACGACCTCGGCGCCGAGGTCGGCGAGAAGCATGGTGGCGTAGGGGCCCGCGAGCACGCGGCTGAAATCCGCGACGAGAACGCCGTCGAGAGGGCCCTTCACGCGTCACCTCGCAGCAGCGGCGCGAGCGCCTCCAGGACGCGCGGGTCCTCGATGGTCGACGGCACGGGCTCGTCGCGACCATCGGCGATGGCCCGCATGGACCTGCGCAGGATCTTGCCCGACCGCGTCTTGGGCAGCCCTGGGACGATGCAGACGCTGCGCAGGGCAGCGATCGGGCCGACGGTGTCGCGCACGAGCGCGATGATCTCGCGCTGCAACTCCTGCGGATCGGGCTCGGCCCCGGCCTTGAGGACGACGAAGGCGCGAGGAACCTGGCCCTTGATCTCGTCGTGCACCCCGATGACGGCGCACTCGGCGACCGCGGGGTGACCGGCGACGGCGGCTTCCAGGGACCCTGTGGTGAGACGGTGGCCGGCGACGTTGATGACGTCGTCGGTGCGGCCCATGACGTAGAGGTATCCGTCTTCATCGACGTGCCCGCCATCACCCGTGGCGTAGAAGCCGGGGAAGGCGGACAGATAGGCAGAGACGTAGCGCTCGTCGTCGCCCCACAGCGTGGGCAGCGCGCCCGGGGGCAGGGGAAGCCGGATCGCGATGTTGCCTTCCGCGAGCGGCTCCACCTCGTGCCCGTGCTCGTCGAGGACGCGTACGTCGTAGCCGGGCACCGGCCTCGAGGGGGATCCCACCTTCAGGGGCAAGGGGTCCAGGCCACGCATGCTCGAGGCGATGGGCCAGCCCGTCTCGGTCTGCCACCAGTTGTCCACGACGGGGATCCCCAGATGCTCGGTCGCCCATGCATAGGTGTCGGGATCGAGTCGCTCCCCGGCGAGGAAAAGGCACCGCAGGCTGCTGAGATCACGGCCTGCCATGTGCTCCCCGCGCGGATCCTCCTTCTTGACGGCCCGGATCGCCGTGGGAGCGGTGAAGAGGGAGCTGACGCCGTGCTCCTCGATGACACGCCAGAAGGCTCCGGCATCAGGGGTGCCGACGGGCTTGCCCTCGTACATCACGGTCGTGCACCCGGTGATGAGCGGTGCGTAGGCGATGTAGGAGTGTCCTACCACCCAGCCGACATCCGAGGCCGCCCACCACACATCGTCCGGGCCGATACCGAAAACATGCGGCAGGCTCCACGCCATCGCGACGGCGTGCCCCCCGTTGTCGCGCACGATGCCCTTTGGCTTCCCCGTCGTACCCGACGTGTAGAGGATGTAGAGGGGATCGGTGGCCTCGACCACGACCGGATCGACGGGCTCAGCGCCAGCGAGGGCGTCGCCCCACTCGATGTCCGACTCCCCCATGTCTGCCTCGAGCTGAGGTCGCTGCAGGACGATGCAGGCACCCGCCTTGTGCGTCGCGAGATGGCGCGCCTCGTCGACAAGGGGCTTGTACGGCACGACACGGCCGCCTTCGATCCCACATGACGCGGTGATGATGGCCTTGGGCAGCGCATCATCGATGCGGGCGGCGAGCTCCGGGGGCGCGAAACCTCCGAAGACCACGGAGTGCACGGCCCCTAGTCGCGCGCACGCCAGCATCGCGATGAGCGCCTCCGGCACCATGGGGAGATAGATGATGACGCGATCGCCGCGCTGCACGCCCTGCTGGCGCAGGGCACCCGCGAAATGGGAGACCCGGTCCAGGAGTTCGGCGTAGGTGAGCCTGGTGACCTCGCCGGAGTAGGCACTGTCGTGGATGAGCGCGACCCGGTCCCCCCGACCTGCCAAGACGTGTCGGTCCAGCGCATTGGCGCACGTGTTGAGCTCCCCGCCGACGTACCAGCGATAGAGCGGCGCCGCAGAATCGTCGAGGATCTGCTGAGGCGGGGTCACCCAGTCGATGAGGGAGGCGGCGTCGCGCCAGAAGGCCTCGGGATCGCTCAGGCTGAGGTGATGAGCGGCCTCGCCGGCATTGGCCGACAGGTCACCTACGTGCGCCATGATGCGGACGCTAGCGCACGAAGGTGGTCCCGCAGGAACCTGTGGGCCGAGCGAGAGACCCGCCTCACGTCAGGGGGTCGCGGCCGCCAACTGCCCGCATGCTCCATCGATCTCGCGACCACGGGTATCGCGCACGGTCACGGGAACTCCCGCCTCTTCGAGCGCGCGGACGAAGGCCCGCTCATCGTCGGGATCCGACGCCGTCCAGGCGGATCCGGGCGTGGGATTGAGCGGGATGAGATTGACGTGCACGAGGTGTCCGCGCAGGCGCTTCGCCAGCAGCTCGGCCCTCCAGCGCTGATCGTTGACGTCTCGGATGAGGGCGTATTCGATGCTCACCCGCCGCCGGGTGACGTCGGCGTAGTGCCATGCGGCATCAAGGACCTCGGACAACGGGTAGCGCGTGTTGATGGGCACAAGGGTGTCTCGCAACTCGTCATCGGGCGCGT
>JBIIDD010000068.1:0-6236 GCA_044238565.1 Candidatus Nanopelagicales bacterium | reverse complement strand
TCCAGCTGGGCGGCCACGGTGCTCCTCATCGCGACCGTGGGGCAGTTCTTCTGCTCCATGGCCTGCATGACGAGTTGCTCCCGGATGATGTTCGCGTTCAGCCGCGACGGTGCCGTGCCGGGCGCCCGCCTCTGGGCCAAGCTCACCAAGGCACAGGTGCCGGCCAACGCGGTCATCGCCACGGCGATCATCGCGGTGCTCATCACCCTGCCGGCGCTCGTCGAGGTCAATATCGGCACCGCGGAGGCGCCGATCATCGTCCCGACGGCGTTCTACGCCGTGGTCTCGGTGGCGGTCATCGGCCTCTACGTCGCCTTCGCCATCCCGATCTACCTGAGGTGGCGGGCCGGCAACAAGTTCAAGCAGGGCCCCTGGAATCTCGGCAACAAGTGGAAGTGGATGGCGCCGGTCGCGGTCGCGGAGATCGCCATCATCTCCGTCTACTTCATCCTGCCGACGACGCCGATGGGGTGGCCGGGCAACCCCGACTTCTCGTGGCGATTCGTCAACTACGCACCGATCCTGACGATCGGCGCGCTGATCCTGCTGTGGATCGCATGGCACGTCTCGGCCAAGAAGTGGTTCACCGGACCGAAGCGCACGATCGATCTACCGGCAGGGGTCTCCTCGGCTGACGAGATCGCCCTCGAGCACCATCACGATGGGTATCTCACGGGCGAGCACGACCAGAAGAAGGACTAGCAGGCACGTAACGAGCAGGGGCACCGGCACCACGCCGGTGCCCCTGCTTCGTGCTCTAGGGGCGGATGCGGGAGTTCGACGGATCGTACGGAGCGACGAACGACACGGAGACGGGCACGATCCGCCCGCCGACGTTGATAGCCCAGTCGCCCTCCAGGTCGCCGCGCACGTATCCCAATCCGACGCAGGCTCCGGTCGTCGTCGCGTAGGCGGCGCTGGTCACCTGGCCGGCTGCGCGGCCGTCGCGGAGCATGAGTTCACCGCCCCAGAGCATGGCCTCGGGGTCGCGAGCCACCCAGGAGGCAAGCCTCCGGGCCGGGGGCTCGCCGCGTGACGCCTCCAGGGCCGCCCGGCCGATGTAGTCCGCGTCGGAGCGGGCCGCGAAGAGGAGCCCCGCCTCGACGGGGCCGTAGTCCGGGCCCAACTCGGGCCCGAAGGCGCGATAGCCCTTCTCCAGTCGCAGGGCGTTGATGGCGTAGTAGCCCGCGTCGCGCACGCCGAGCGACTGCCCCTCCGTCGAGAGGAGGTCGTAGACGCCGACGGCGAACTCGGCGGGAACCACGAGCTCCCAGCCGAGCTCGCCGACGTAGGTGATCCGAGTGGCCCTGACGGTGAAGTCGCCGATGTCGACCTGTCGGCTCGTGGCGAAGGGGAAGACCGCATCAGTGAAGTCCGACGTGCTCACTCGGGAGAGCAACTCGCGACTGCGGGGCCCCATGACGCCGATGACCGCATAGGCACTGCTCACATCGACGATCTCGACGGACATGCCTTGCGCGTGTCGTCGCAACCAGTCGGCATCGCGCACGGGGGAGCCGGCGCCGGTGATCCATAGGTACTCCCGGTCGGACGTGCGCGTGACGGTCACATCAGCCTCGTAGGTGCCGCGGGAGTTGAGTACGGCCGTGTAGACCACGCGCCCCACCGGGACGTCGACCTGATTGGCGCACACCTTGGACAGCAGTCGAGTGGCGTCGGGCCCGGCCACGAGCAGCTTGCCGAAGGATGACTCGTCGAAGAGTGCGACGGTCTCGCGTGCGGCGCGCTGCTCCTCGTCCACCCACGGGATCCAGGTCGGCTGGTCCCACGAGTAGTCGATCACGGGGGGCGTGCCCGCCGGCGCGAAGAAGATCGGGCGCTCCCAGCCGAACTTCGAGCCGAAGGCAGCGTTGGCCGCTGCCATCCGCTCGTGCAGGGGCGAGCGCCTGAAGGGCCTCGCGGTGTCGAACTCCCGGTTGGGCCATGGCACGGCGTAGTGCAGACCGAGCACCTCGCCGACGCGGGCTCGCAGCCATTGGGGGTTGTTGTTGAAGGGGCCGAACCGGCGGATGTCCACCGAGACGAGGTCGCTCTGGGGCTCGCCTGCGACGATCCACTCTGCGAGCGCTCGGCCCGCACCTCCGGCGGATGCGATGCCCACGGAGTTGAAGCCGGCGGCAACGAAGAGATTGCGCACCTCGGGGGCTTCGCCAAGGATGAATTGGTTGTCGGGCGTGAATGACTCCGGGCCGTTGTAGAACTTCTTGATCCCTGTCTCCTGCAGCACGGGGACCCGGTGCAGGGCGGAGTCCATGAGGATCTCGAAGTGGTCCCAGTCCTCCTCGAGGAGACTGAATTCGAAGGGGTAGGGGATCTGAGTAGGAGCCACCCACGGCTTCGCCACCGGCTCGAACCCACCCACGACGAGGCCGCCGACCTCCTCCTTCATGTAGGTGTAGCCGTCCGGGTCTCGCAGGATCGGCGCCATCCGATCCATGCCCTCGATGGCGTCGGTCACGACGTAGAAGTGCTCCGCGGAGTGCAGGGGGACCGTGACACCCGCCATGAGTCCGAGGGCGTGTGCCCACTGGCCCCCGCAGTTGACGACGATCTCAGCCTCGATGGGTCCCTGGTCGGTCACGACCCCTGCGACCACGCCATCGCGCACGTCGATGGCGGTGACCCGGGTGCGCTCGAGGATCGTTGCACCGCGCTGTCGTGCTCCCCGTGCCATCGACTGCGTGACGTCGGCAGGATTGACGGTGCCGTCACGGGGCAGCCAGATCGCCCCCTCGAGGTCAGCCGTCTCCAGATGCGGCCAGAGTTCGCGGGCCCGCTCGGGGCTGATCACCTCGCATTCGAGGTCGTAGGCCTCCGCTGCCGCCGCCGTGCGGAGCAACTGCTCCATGCGCTCAGGCGTGCGAGCCACCGTCACTCCGCCACACTGCTTCCAGCCTGTGGCCAGCCCGGTTTCTGCCTCCAGCGAGGCATAGAGCGACGCCGAGTACTGCACGAGGCGCGTACCCGACTCCGTGGCGCGGAGTTGCCCGACCAGCCCGGCCGCGTGCCACGTCGTGCCCGAGGAGAGCTGCCCCTGCTCGACCAGCACGAGATCCGTGACGCCGAGTTGTGTGAGGTGGTAGGCCACCGATGTGCCGATCACTCCGCCGCCGATGACGACGACGCGGGCTCGGGTGGGCGGTGCGGCGACCATGCGGCAATCCCACCACACTCGTCAGCCGATGCGGATGACGATCGGCTGCCCCGCGCTCGCGCGGACGAGGCCCGCCCCGGAGATCGCGAAGGGGCGCCCGGGGCGCACCCAGGGCACCCGCCCGGTCCACAGCAGCCGACCGCCCTGTTCCATGGCCAGGCGAGGGCGATCGAAGGCCTGGGTGGACTGCAGGCGCAGGGGGGCTCTCTCGCCGATGGAGACGGCATCGGGCGACGACCACTCCAGCGGGGCTTCCACCTCGATGTCGGTCCAGGACTCGGGCCAGCGACCCCCTTCGAGCCAGTTGACGATGGAGGTGCCCGTGCGCGTGCCGTCCTGGGCGCAGGCGTGCGCTGTGCTCGCCGGATGCACGAGGTTGCCGGAGGCGAAGATCCCCGGGTGTCGGGTGCGGGCGCCCGTGTCGACGGCGGGGCCTCGTGTGCGGCGGTCGCAGGGCAGTCCTGCAGCGACCGCGAGGGTGTTCTCCGGATACCAATCGCCGGTGAAGACCACCGTGTCGCAGGCGATGTGGGCTCGACGGCCATCGGCGTGCGCCACCGTGACGCCGCTCACCGTGGGACTGCCATGTATCGCCTCGACGCGCGTGTGCGTGAGAAGTGGGAAGCGATACCTCAGGCGGGCAGCGCGATCTGCTGCGGCGAAGGATTCATGTGACGCCTTCTCCGTCACCATGGCCGCTGTGGAACATCCGGATTCGGCCAGGGTGACCACGGCTGAGTAGGAGACGTGCTCGGCGCCGACGATGACAGCACGCTGACCCGGCGCGCGGTGCTGGAGGTGCACCAACCTCTGAAGCCAGCCGGTGGTGAGCACCCCGGCGGGGCGCGCACCGGCGACAAGGCGGGCGGGCCGCGGTCGCTCCCGGCATCCGGTGGCCAGCAGTACCGCGGATGTCGAGATCCACTCGCGCCCCGCGGGTGAGGTGATCGCGACCTCGGCGCCGCCCTCGGCTCGCGGTTGCAGCCCGGTGACGGTGGCGCGCACATCGATCCGCGCCCCTGCCGAGAGTGCGCGGTCGGTGAGTCGTCGCGCATATTCGGGGCCACGCAGCATCCGACGCAGATCCAGGAGGCCGTAGCCAAGGTGGTCGGAGGATCGGGGCACACCGCCCGGTTGCTCATCGCGATCGACCACGCGTACGTCGATGCCGCGTGCGGCGAGGTCGGCGGCGGCTGCGAGTCCGGTCGGACCTGCGCCGACGATGAGCACGTCGGTCATCGGGCCCCCTCGAGTGCCGCGGTGATCTGCGCGCCGCAGTGGAAGCCCTGGCAGCGTCCGCCCAGGGCTCGGGTGCGGCGACGAAGCCCGTCGACATCCCGCGGCGGGATCGTCGAGGCCAGCGCGTCGCGGATCTCGCCGACGCTCACGCGCTCGCACAGGCAGACCAGGTCGCCGTACGCCGGATTCGTTGCAATGAGAGTCGCGTCTGCGTAGGGGCGCAGCCGGTCCTCGGCGATCGTGGGCATGCGCACCGTGACCGGCTCGGCGAGGGGAGTGGTGACCAGGCCCGCCTCCGCAAGATCGCCCACCACCTGCTCGGCGATCGCCAGGCAGGACGAGATCCCGGTCGACCGGATGCCGGCAACCCGCACGTAGCGGTTGAAGATCCCGTAGCAGTAGTCCGAGTGCTCGGTCGCCGCGCGCAGACCGGCGTACGTCGCCGTTACCTCGTGCTGCTCAAGCTCGGGCATGATGCGCCTGCCGTGGCCGAGGAGGAAGTCCATGCCGGCGTCCGTCGTCTCTGTCGCGCGCCGATCCTGCAGGTCCTCGGCGGTGGGTCCGAGCAGCACGTTGCCGTAGACCGTGGGTGCGACGAGCACGCCCTTGGTCGTGGCGGTGGGCACGGGGAGGATCACATGGCTGACGAGATCGCGTGCCGCCTTGTCGAAGACGATGAGCTGACCGCGCCGCGGTGTGATCGTGAAACCGTCGTGCCCCACGATGCGGTCGACGGTGTCGCTGCCGAGTCCGGCGGCGTTGACGATCCATGCGCAGTCGATCCGACCGCGCGGGGTGCTCACCTCCCAGCCATCCGGAGTGCGCTGCACACCGGTGACGGGTGCGTCGAGCATCAGGGTGGCGCCATTGACCACGGCGTCGGTCGCCATGGCCAGGGTGATCGTCCACGGATCGAGCAATCCTTCATCGGGGATCGCGACACCGCCCCTCGCTCCCGGGCCCAGGTGTGGCTCCGCGGCGTACACCTCGCTTGTCGTCATCGCGTGTGCGCGGGTATAGCCGTTGGCCTCGGCATTGGCGATGATCGCGTCGAGGCGTGATAGCTGCTCGTCATCCCAGGCGACGAGGATCGCACCGGTCGACTCGATCGCCCACCCGAATGCTTCGCTCCGCTCGAGCAGGAGCCGGTGCCCCCGCGCGACGAGTCGGGATTCGAGGCTGCCGGGCTTGGCATCGAATCCGGTGTGCCAGATGGCGGTGTTGGCCTTGCTCGTGCCGGCACCCACATCGCTCGCCGCCTCGATCATCGCCACGCGGGCACCCTGGCGCGTGAGCGCGCTTGCGATCGCGCTGCCGACAGCACCCGCACCGACGACCGCCACGTCGTAGAGGGTCATGATCCCGCCAGCGCTGACGCGAATTCCGTGACACGTGCGCGCGCCACCGAGGCATCCATCTCCGGGAGGTAGGTCGCCGACGGTGTCCAGTCGCCCACCAGTGCGTCCTCGGCACCGGGCCCCGCCAGGCCGCGCAGGGCGAGTGCGGCGATGCCGAGGGCGGTGGCGCAGGCATGCGGGTAGACCTGCACCGGCACGCCGAGGAGGTCGGCCTGAGCCTGCATCGTGACGCGTGAGCGGGTGAGACCACCGTCCACCCGAAGCGACGTGAGAGGGGTGCCTATGTCCTGGGAGACGGCATCCGCGAGTACGGCGACTTGCGCGGCAACTCCCTCGCAGAATGCGCGCACGAGATGCTCGCGCGTCGTGGCGAGCGAAAGCCCCTGCCAGGCACCCCTGGCATCCGGGCGCCACATCGGGGCACCGATACCCGCGAGCGAGGGGAGGAAGACCGCGCCGGCGCC
>JBIIDD010000067.1:0-6325 GCA_044238565.1 Candidatus Nanopelagicales bacterium | reverse complement strand
CCGAGATCAACTCGATCATCGCGGTGATGCACGCCGATGGCACCCTCAGCGAGCTGTCGATGAAGTGGTACGGCGTCGACATCACCAAGGGCCCTGGCGCCTGATCGTCGATGTCTGATTCCTCGACTCGCGAGGCCGTGCCGCGTAAGCGGCACGGCCTCGCGGAGTCCGTGGAGGCTGCGAGCCTGGCGATCCCCTTCCGGGTCAAGGTCGCTGCGGTCTGGGCGGTCATCTTCGCCTTCCTCGCTTTCGCGTTCTTCCGCAGTGGCTTCGACCTCGCCTGGATGATCGACAAGGCGCCCGCGATCGTGCGCGGCGTCTGGGTGACGATCCTCTTCTCGGTCATCGCGATCATCGCGGCAACCGTCCTTGCCCTGCTAGGTGCGCTGGGGCGCATCTCGAAGAACCCCATCGCCTACGGCATCAGTGGCTTCTACACGTCGTTCTTCCGCGGCACACCGCTCATCGTGCAGCTCTTCCTCTGGTACCTCGCGCTTCCGCAGTTGGCGATCGGGCTGCTTCCCGAGCCCTATGCGTCGTGGTTCATCTGGCCCGCCCAGGTCGCCGGCGTCGTCGGCATTGCTTTCAACTACGGCGCCTACATGACGGAGATCTTCCGCTCGGGCATCGAGGCGGTGCCTCACGGCCAGACCGAGGCGGCCGACGCGCTCGGCATGTCCTACAGCCAGCGCATGCGCAGGGTCGTGCTGCCCCAGGCGATGCGCATCGTCATCCCGCCCACGGGCAATGAGTTCATCGCGATGATCAAGGACACCGCACTCATCGGTCTCCTCGGGACCACCCTGCTCTGGGCTGATCCGTTCCGCGTGGCACAACTCACCGGCAAGGCTGATTTCCGCAATCTCGAGGCGCTCATCATCGCCGCACTCGTCTACTGGGGCCTCACCGCGATCTTCTCGTTCTTCCAGCGCAAGCTCGAGGCGCGCATGAGCAGGGGATATGTCCGGACGGCGGTGAAGGCCTGATGACCTCACCCGTGGTCCGTGTCAGCGGGCTCCACAAGTCCTTCGGCGATCTCGAGGTGCTCAAGGGCATCGACATGGACATCGACTCCGGTGAGGTGGTCGTCGTCTTCGGCCGATCCGGCTCGGGCAAGAGCACCTTCCTACGGTGCATCAACTTCCTCGAGGAGCCCGACCAGGGTTCGATCGAGGTGGCGGGCGTTACCGTCGATGCAGGGTTACCCACACGGCATCGTCGCAGGGAGATCCGCCGTCTGCGCACCCAGTGCGGCATGGTCTTCCAGCAGTTCAACCTCTTCCCGCAGATGACGGTGCTCGACAACGTCATGGAGGGTCCGCTGCGGGTGAAGGGTGAGCCCTCCGCTGAGGTCCGTGCCCGTGCAATGGAACTGCTCAACGACGTGGGCATGGCCGACAAGGCCGACCAGCACCCGATCCGTCTCTCGGGTGGCCAGCAGCAGCGCGTCGCCATCGCGCGCGCTCTCGCGATGCGCCCCGCCGTCATGCTCTTCGATGAGCCGACCTCAGCGCTCGACCCCGAGCTCATCCACGAGGTCCTGGCCGTGATGAAGCGACTCGCGGAGACGCATTCGACGACCATGGTCGTCGTCACGCACGAGATGGGCTTCGCGCGTGAGGTCGCCAATCGGCTGTGCTTCTTCCACGAGGGGGTGATCCTTGAGCAGGGCACGCCCGAGCAGATGTTCACATCGCCCCAGCGCCCGGAGACCAAGAAGTTCCTCGACGCGGTGATCTGACCGGTCAATAGCCGTCGCACACGGTGGCCGTAGCCATTCCCTGGCGCAACCTGTCCATAGGGGGCCGGGGAGGTAGCGATGGCGTGGGTCGACACCGCGTCTGGGCTTACCTCGATTGAGGCCTCGCAGCGATTGCTGAGCGTCGGACCCAACGAACTTCCTGTCGAGCGCCCGCACGGTCTGTTGCAACAGGCATGGGAAGTCGTCCGGGAGCCCATGCTTCTGCTCCTGCTTGCTGCGGGTGCGATCAGCTTCCTTCTCGCGGAGGTTCTCGACGCTGCGATCCTGGCATCCTTCGTCCTGTTCGTTGTTGCCATCTCCCTCTACCAGCGCCGAAAGACGGAGAACGCCCTCGGTGCGCTGCGCAATCTGAGTGCCCCTCGAGCACTTGTCCTCCGTGATGGATCCCGGGTGCGCATGGCAGGGAGGGACGTCGTACCGGGTGATCTGGTCTTGCTCGCTGAGGGCGACCGGGTACCAGCCGATGGAGTGCTCGTCGAGGCCACGAACGTGTCCGTCGACGAGTCAGCTCTGACGGGGGAGTCCGTGGCAGTGAGTAAGTCCGCCGATGAGGCAGGGGGAGCCATGGGGCCCCCGGGCGGTGATGGCACGCCGTGGGTCTTCTCGGGGACCCTTGTCGTGCGTGGCCACGGGGCTGCGCGCATACAAGCCACGGGAGCCTCCACGGCCCTGGGTCGCATCGGCGGTGAGCTGCGCACTCTCGAGTCACCTCGCACCCGCTTGCAGCGGGAGTTCAACCGACTCGTATGGGTCTTTGCAGCGCTGGGATCGCTGGCGGCCATCGCCGTCATCATCATCTACGGATTGACGCGCGGTAACTGGCTTGAGGCTGGCCTTGCGGGCATCACCACTGCGATGGCCGTGCTGCCCGAGGAGATCCCCGTTGTGTTCAGCATCTTCCTTGCGCTGGGCGCATGGCGCATGTCCAAGGTGCGCGTGCTGACGAGGAGGCCACCGGTCATCGAGACGCTGGGTTCAGCCACCGTCGTGTGCGTCGATAAGACCGGGACGCTGACGCGCAATGCGATGACCGTGCGGGAGATCGGTGTCAGCGATGAGACTCATGTGCTCGACGGACCTGGCATCCCGAGCAACCTCGACCGCCTGGTGTCGATCGCCGCGTCGGCGTGCCCGGTGGATGGTGTCGATCCCATGGACAGGGCCTTCCTGGACCTGGCTGAGCGGACGGAGGTGGCGACTCTCGGCTCCGCATCTCGACCCGTGCAGGAGTACGCACTCACTGATCGCTTGCGATGCGTGGGTCACGCCTGGCAGCGCCGGGACGGTTCCCTCGACATCGCCATCAAGGGTGCACCGGAGGACATGCTGGCACTGAGTCACATGTCGCCGAGTGAGCGCGAGGGTTGGCGGCGCCGCATCGACGTAGCCACGGCCGATGGTCTGCGCGTCCTTGGAGTGGGGATTGCGCACCTCGAATCGACTCGAGATCTCCCGTCGACCCTGGAGGGGCTGACGGTCGAGTTCCTCGGGATTGCTGGACTCCAGGATCCGGTACGCGAGGGAGTGCCGGAGGCAATTGCCGTCTGCCAGAGAGCCGGTGTCCGGGTGGTGATGATCACGGGGGACTATCCGGGCACGGCGCTGGCAATCGCGCGCGAGATTGGCCTGGACACCGGTCCCGGCTGCGTGACCGGTGATGCGCTGACGGCCATGGATGACGCTGAGTGCGCGAGGAGCGCGGGCCTGGTCAATGTGTTTGCGCGCATGGTGCCCGAGCAGAAGTTGCGCCTCGTGCGCGCGCTGCAGGCCGACGGTGAAGTTGTGGGCATGACAGGGGATGGTGTCAATGACGCACCTGCCCTGCGGGCCTCCGACATCGGCATCGCCATGGGTGCGCGAGGCACGGACGTGGCGCGGGAGGCCGCAGACCTGGTGGTCGTGGACGATGACTTCACGTCCATCACGGCAGGCATACGCCAGGGGCGAGGCATCTTCGCCAACCTCCGCAAGGCGCTGACCTACATCGTCGCGGTCCACGTGCCGATCTTCGGGATGTCCCTGATCCCCGTCATGGTGGCCGACTGGCCCATCGTCCTCATGCCGGTCCAGGTGGCATTGCTGCAATTCATCATCGATCCCGCATGCTCCATCAGTTTCGAAGCCGAACCCGTCGATCCCAAAGTGATGGACGAGCCACCCCGGGCGCTTGAGTCATCGATGTTCGGTCGGCCCGAGCTCCTGCTCGCTCTCGCCCAGGGGCTGGTGGTCCTCGCCGTGGTCTTCGGCGCCTACCTGTGGAGCCTCTCGGCTGGGTATGCAGATGACGTGGTCAGGTCGTTTACGTTCGTCACGCTGGTGTCGGGGAACGCTGCGCTCATCCTCGTCAACCGTTCACGCCACGTGTCGGTGTGGGAGACGATTGTGCGTCGGCGCAACCCGACTCTCTTCCTCTTCCTGTCGGTGGGGCTTGCCGTCATCACCGTGCTGATGGTGGTGCCGTGGTTCAGAGATGCGCTCGGGCTCGGTGAACTCACTCTGGGCCAGTGGTTCCTGGCCGTCGGCTTGGGGCTACTCGCGGTGGTGTGGTTCGAGGTCCTCAAGTGGATTCGGCGGCGGGAACCAGGGGCATCGGTCCCGCGTCATCTTCGCTAGGGTCAGGCGGCGAAAGGGAGGGCGTGTGACCACTGATGCCGTGGCTTCCGCAGGGGCAGACGAGGTAGCCCCCTCGAAGGTGCGTCACCGCGGGGCCTACCTCGAGATGCTCATATCGAGTCTCCTGGGGCTGGCCGCATCCCTGGTCCTGTCCATCGACGCGGTTGTCCTCGCGGCCGATCCCAATGCCGGCCTGTCGTGCAATATCTCCGAGACGATCTCCTGCGCCAAGGTCGGGATCACGTGGCAGGCCAATCTGCTCGGTTTCCCCAACGCCTTCCTGGGCCTCATCGCCGAACCGGTCGTCATCACCATCGCCGTCGCGGGCCTGGGGGGAGTGCGCTTCCCGCGCTGGTTCATGAACTCCGCCATGGCGGTCTACGCCATCGGGCTCGCCTTCGCCTACTGGCTCTTCTTCCAGGCCTACTTCGTCATCGGGGCGATGTGCCCCTGGTGCCTGCTCATCACCGCGACGACGACGACCGTCTTCGCAAGCCTGCTCCGGGTCAACCTGTCGGACAACACCTTCGGGCTGTCCCCACGGGCTCATGACCGGGCGCTCTACCTGCTGCGCATCGGCGCCGATATCTGGGGCACCGTCCTCATCATCGCGATCCTCGCCGCGATGGTCATCGCCCGCTATCTGTGATTCCCCATCCCCGTAGCAGTCAACGAGGGAGGGCGGCCAACCCTTGACGGGGGGTTTACATGGGTCTACCTTTTGTAAACTATGGAGGGTACGGCGACCGCGACCTGGCGCGACGGCAAGCGCTACCTGTGGGTCTTCGGGCTCACAATGCCTCTGCTGCCCTTCCTCGCAGTGGTCCTCAACTCAGCCACCGGCTGGGGTGTCTGGCTGTGGCTCGGCCCCATCGTCATCCTCGGCCTCGTCCCTCTCATCGACTGGACCGCGGGACTCGATCCTTCCAATCCACCCGATGGCGTGATCAAGGCTCTCGAGCAGGACCGCTACTACCGCTGGCTCACCTATCTCTTCCTGCCGCTGCAGTACGCCGGATTCGCCCTCGCCTTCTGGTACATCGCGACGGCGGATCTCAGCACCCTGGATCGCGTGGGGCTCGCCGTGACCGTGGGCTTCATCGGCGGCCTCGGCATCAACACCGCGCATGAACTCGGGCACAAGAAGGAGAGCGTGGAGCGCTGGTTGTCGAAGATCGCGCTCGCACAGACCTTCTACGGTCACTTCTACATCGAGCACAACCGCGGCCACCATGTGCGCGTCGCGACACCCGCCGACCCGGCGAGCTCGCGCGTGGGAGAGAGCTTCTACCGCTTCTGGCCTCGGTCGGTGTCGGGCTCCTTCATGAGCGCCTGGCGCCTGGAGTCTCGCCGCTACTCCCGTCGCGGCCAGCACCCCTGGCGCATCGGCAACGACGTCCTCAACGCGCTGCTCATGTCTGCCGTGCTGTGGACGGTCATGATCCTGTGGCTCGGCCCCGGGATCCTGCCCTACCTCGTCATCCAGGCGGTCGTGGGATTCACACTGCTCGAGGCGGTCAACTACCTCGAGCACTACGGACTGCTCCGCCAGATCGTGGGCGTGCCCGGCAAGGAGCGCCACGAGCGAGTCGAGCCTCGGCATAGCTGGAACTCCAACAACATCGCGACCAATGTCCTGCTCTATCACCTGCAGCGACATAGCGACCATCACGCGCATCCCACGCGGCGCTATCAGGCGTTGCGCGATGAGAAGGGCGCTCCCGCACTGCCCACCGGGTACGCCGGCATGATCCTGCTCGCACTCGTGCCGCCGCTGTGGAATCGCGTCATGGATCCGCGCGTCGCTGCGCACTACGACGGCAACATGTCCCTCGCCAATGTCCAGCCGGCCAAGCGCGAGCGCATCCTGCGTCGCTTTCCACCCGCACCCGCACGGGCGGAGACGGTCGTCGCGGAGACGCTGCCCGGTGCGGTGGCGGTGCTCACCGG
>JBIIDD010000066.1:0-6360 GCA_044238565.1 Candidatus Nanopelagicales bacterium | reverse complement strand
CGTGACGATGTCGACCACCTTGCCGTACTCGGGCTTCTCCGTGCCCTCCATGATCCCGGGGTGCTCGCGGAACTGGCGGCGCACCTCGAAGATGACCGCGCCCGCAGCGCGCGACACCGCATTGATCGCGAGTCCGGAGAAGAAGAAGACGACAGACGCGCCGATGATCAGGCCGACCAGGTTGGACGGATTGGCGACGTCGAGCACGCCGGAGTACTGCAGCAGATCGGAAATACTGCGGATCGACTCACCCGCTGCCGCTCCGGCATCTGCTGTTGCGCCCACGACCGCGTCGCGGAAGGCGCCGAAGAGTGCGGTCGCCGCGAGCACGGCGGTCGCGATCGCGATGCCCTTGGTGATGGCCTTGGTGGAGTTGCCCACCGCGTCGAGACGGGTGAGCACCGCAGCGCCCTCGCCCTCGACATCGCCGGACATCTCGGCGATGCCCTGAGCGTTGTCGGAGACAGGGCCGAAGGTGTCCATGGACACGATCACGCCGACGGTGGTGAGCAGGCCGGTGCCGGCGAGCGCGATCGCGAAGAGGCCGAGGACGACCACGCCACCACCGAGGAGGTAGGCGCCGTACACGGCAGCACCGATGACCAGGGCCGAGTAGACCGCGGACTCGAGACCGAGCGAGATGCCGGAGAGGATGACGGTGGCCGGGCCCGTGAGCGAGCTCTTGGCGACATCGTCGACCGGACGACGGTTGGTCTCGGTGAAGTACGCCGTGAGCTGCTGGATCACCGCGGCAAGGATGATGCCGATGAAGACTGCGCCGATGACGTAGAAGCGCGGATCGATGGGATCGCCCTCACCGAGCGTCTCGGCTGCAAGGCCGCCGATCGAGGTGATCTCGCTCCACGACGCCGGGACGAAGAAGAAGATTGCGGCAATGACCAGGACCGCCGAGATGACCGCCGAGATGAAGAAGCCTCGATTGATCGCGCTCATGCCCGAGCGATCGCTCGCACGCGGGGAGACCGCGAAGATGCCGATGACGGCGGTGACGACGCCGATCGCTGGGATCACGAGCGGGAGGACGAGGCCGAGCTCGCCGAAGGCTGCTTTGCCGAGGATGAGTGCGGCGACGAGCGTGACGGCGTAGGACTCGAAGAGGTCGGCGGCCATGCCCGCGCAGTCGCCGACGTTGTCGCCGACGTTGTCGGCGATGGTGGCCGCATTGCGGGGATCGTCCTCGGGGATGCCCTGCTCGACCTTGCCCACGAGGTCAGCGCCCACGTCGGCAGCCTTGGTGAAGATGCCGCCGCCCACGCGCATGAACATCGCGAGGAGTGCCGCGCCGAAGCCGAAGCCCTCGAGGACCTTGGGCGCCTCGCCCTTGTAGACAAGGACGACGATCGCCGCACCGAGCAGGCCGAGGCCGACGGTGAACATGCCCGCCACTCCACCGGTGCGGAAGGCGATCTTCATGGCCTTCTGCTCACCGGACTCATTGGCCGCGGCAGCCACGCGCACGTTGCCACGCACGGCGAGCCACATGCCCATGTAGCCGGTGATGGCGGAGAAGACCGCTCCGACGAGGAAGAAGATCGAGCGGCCGATCCGCTCGCTCGTCGTCTCCGCGGGGAGGAGGAAGAGGACGAAGAAGACGATGACCGCGAAGATCGCCAGCGTCTTGAACTGGCGATTGAGATAGGCGGCAGCACCCTCCTGGACCGCCGCGGCGATCTCCTTCATGCGCGAGGTGCCCTCGCTAGCCGACAGCACTTCGCGCACGAGCACGAAGGCGACGAGCAGGGCGAGTACGGCGATGACGGCGACGACGACGACCGTGATGAAGTTGGTGCCGGTCAGGTCGATCGCGGCGGCAGCGGTGGTCATGGGACTCCCTGGTGGACGCGTCCGGGCGGGCGGGACCCCCCGGTATCAGGAACGGCCCGTGTAACGGGCCGAAACTCCCCGGGATCTTACGCAGGGGGGAGACGGGGGCTCCCCCGACCCCTGGGGCGCCGTCGGCCAGGCGGGGAATGCCAGGCGGGGAATGATGGGCCCGACATGGACGACGACTCGCCCCATCTCGGGGCTCTCGCCGCGCGGGCCTCCGGCCGGCGCGTGGTCCGGCGCCTCCCGGCTCGCCCCGGCGAGCGAGGCGCGTGGCCCGAGGGCACACCGGATGTGCTCCTCGACCGGTTGGCATCGCGCGGCATCGAGGCGCCGTGGTCGCACCAGGCCGAGGCCGCCTCCGCCGCACTGCGCGGCGAGCACGCG
Source organism: Candidatus Nanopelagicales bacterium (assembly GCA_044238565.1). Lineage (GTDB taxonomy): Bacteria > Actinomycetota > Actinomycetes > S36-B12 > S36-B12 > Mxb001. Next base: position 4,128 of record JBIIDD010000066.1, on the reverse strand, counting down.
GTCGTCGCCACCGGGACCTCATCGGGCAAGACCCTCTCCATGTGGTTGCCGAGCCTGTCCGCGCTCCTCGCCGACGACCGATCGTGCGTGCTCTACCTCTCGCCTACCAAGGCACTCGCCCACGACCAGCTCGCGGCACTCACCGCACTCGACATCCCCGGCGTGCGAGCGGCGACCTATGACGGCGACACGCCCGCGGATGAACGGGCCTGGATTCGCGCGCACGCCAACTTCATCCTCACCAACCCTGACCTCGTGCACCGGTCGCTGCTGCCGCGTGCGACAGCCTGGTCGCGCGTGCTGAGGCACCTGAGCTTCATCCTCGTCGATGAGGCCCACCACTACCGAGGGATGTTCGGCTCGCATGTCGCCATGGTCATCAGGAGGCTGCGTCGACTCGCCGCACTGAACGGCAGCGATCCCGTCGTCATCTGCGCCTCCGCGACCATGGCCTCCCCGGGCGATGCGGCCGCGCGGCTCATTGGCGCGCCCGTCACCGCCGTGGAGGTCGATGGCTCTGCTCACTCCGCTGTGACGGCCGTGCTCTGGGAACCTCCCGAGGCGGTGGGCATCGCACACCACGACCCCGACAAACCCGCTCCGCGGAGATCGGCACTGGCCGAGACCGCCGACGTGCTCGCAGACCTCGCGAGCGACGGCAGGCGCACTCTCGCCTTCGTGCGCTCGCGACGCGGAGCCGAGATCGTCGCGCAGCGTGCGCGCGATGAACTCGCCGACGTCGCTCCGGAACTCGCCGACTCAGTCGCGGCGTACCGCGGCGGATACCTTGCCGAGGAGCGTCGCGCACTCGAGTCCGACCTGCGTGACGGTCGACTCCGCGCGGTCGCGACCACCAACGCACTCGAACTCGGGATCGACATCAGCGGCCTCGATGCCGTCGTCGTGGCCGGGTGGCCGGGCACTCGAGCATCCCTGTGGCAGCAGTGGGGGCGCGCAGGTCGTGGCGACGACGAGGCACTCGCCCTCCTCGTCGTGCGCGAGGACCCGCTCGACCGCTACGTGCTCGAGCACCCGGGAGTGGTCTTCGACCAGCCGGTGGAATCGGTGGTGCTGGATCCGACCAATCCACATGTGCTCGGACCCCACCTCGCCGCAGCCGCAGCCGAGCATCCGCTGACCGATGAGGACGCGATCCGATGGTTCGGGCCGACCGCGCCGGAGCGCCTCAGCGAGCTCGCCGACCAGGGCATCCTGCGCCGCCGACGCACCGGCTACTACTGGACGCAGCGCTCGTCCGCTGCCGAGCGGATCGACCTGCGCGGTGATGCGGCCTCGCCGGTGCGACTCGTGGAAGAGGGCACCGGACGACTTCTGGGCACCGTGGAGGCGGCGCGCGCCCCGGCGACCGTGCATGCCGGCGCGGTGTACCTCCACCAGGGCGTGAGCCATGTCGTCACGACCCTGGACCTCGACGAATCCGTGGCCCTCGTGCGCGTGCAGGACGTCGACCACACCACGACAGCCGAGGAGGTCGCGGACTACCGCATCCTCAGCACTGAGCAACGGCACTCGTGGGGTGGTGCCGACGTCGCAATCGGCGAAGTCGAAGTCACCTCCCAGGTCGTCGGCTACGTCAGGAGGCGCGCGGGGAGCGGGGAGATCCTCGGGCGCGAGCCCCTCGACATGCCCGAGCGCACGCTGCGCACCCGCGGCACCTGGTGGACGATGAGCGAGGAGCAGGTCGCGGCACTGTCCGACGCGGGAGTCGATCTGGGCGGTGCAGCGCATGCCGCTGAGCATGCTGCGATCGGGCTCATGCCCCTCATCGCCACATGCGACCGATGGGATATCGGTGGGGTCTCCACAGAACTGCATCCCGACACGGGTCGCTGCACGGTTGTCGTCTACGACGGGCACCCCGGAGGCGCGGGCTTCGCGGATCGCGGATTCGAGGCGGCACGGCAGTGGTGGCAAGCGACACGCGATCACATCGCATCATGCGAGTGCGCGTCTGGATGCCCCTCATGCGTGCAGTCCCCCAAGTGCGGCAACGGCAACGAGCCTCTCGACAAGCGAGGTGCGGTCCTCATGCTCGATGCGCTCCTGGCGGGCGCACCCGCTCCTGCCAGCTGACCCGCTGCTACTCGGCCACGAAGCCCGCGCGCGACGTGCTCGCCAGCACGGGTGGCTCGTGTCCACTCCAGCGAGCGACGCGGGCGAGGAACTCCGGTGCAGGCACGGCGACCGTGACGACCGCATCGACTCCGTCCGCTCGACACGTGAAGGAGACAGCACCCTGGGCCATGGCCACGCGCTCGGCGTCAGCGCAGCCGCGGGAAACGGCGGCAAGGGCCGCGAGGTCCGCCGCGACGGTGGCGCGCTGATGGCCCACGGTGATGGCGACCAGCGCCCCGACCACGGCACCGCAAGCAAGGAGGGCAAGCCCGAGTGCCATGCCCAGCACGGTGCCGACACCCCGATCGTCATGCCAGCGCGACGGACTCACGAGGCACCCCCCATGCCCGGAGAGACCACTCCCCACTCCGGGACGGCGTGCGCCTCGGCGCGCACCGTGAGATCCCAGCCCAGGAACGCGGTGAGTGGTGGTGACACCTGCTCCTGCGCTTCAGCACGAAGGAGCCCATCGACCTCGGTCACGGTGACGACCACCCCGGGATGCGAGGCGGTCGAGACGACTCCTCGGGCGGCCTGGCGTGCCGTCGTCTGGGCGATGTCGAGGAGGCGCACGTACGTCGCACCCAACGACATCACCCAGACGAGCAGCACCGTCACTGCCAGGAGCACCGGGATCACCAACGCGGTCTCCACGACGACGCTTCCCCGATCAGGTCGGCGGCGGCGAGGCACGGGGCGGCTATCCAGGTGCATCGCGACTAGCCGAAGAGTGCGGAAACGGCGTTGGAGATGAGACCCCAGACCAGGTTGCGGGCCTCCTCGGACATGAGGAGCTTGATGAGCAAGCCGCCGAAGCCGGCGGCGGCAACGGTGCCCACGGCGTACTCGACGGTGGTCATGCCCGCGTCCTCGCGGCGGACACGGGCTACGACGCCGGCAAGGACCCGGCTCTTCACTGAGGGTGCGGTCATGGTGTGCCTCCAGACATGCCGGCGAAACGGCCGGTGCGTGCGACCCGGTGGATCGCGCCGCCACCGTGCGTCGCTCACGCCAGATGCGACATGACCGCGAGCCTCCCTGTGGAGGAGTGATCCGGACGGTCGCTGGGGACGAGGACATACGTACCCTGATGAAGTGATGCGGGGAATGAAGTGATGCGAGGCGCGGTGGGGGTGGCACTTGCAGCCGTGATGGGTGCCACCGCTCTCCTGGCGCCAGCGGAGCTCGCCCGCGCGGAGGGCACGGAGCTCTGTCGATTTGACGATGACAGGCTCGCCGAGATCAGCGGACTCGCGTACTCCACGCTGCACGACGGAATCGTGTGGGCGCACAACGACTCGGGCGGGGGCGCGCGGCTCTACGCACTCGACATCGCCAGTTGCGAGATCCGCGCTGTGCTGCGCATCCGCGGTGTGGCGGCGACCGACCCTGAGGCCATCGCCACCGGAAAGACGCCCACCGGGGCCCCGGGCCTGTGGTGGGCGGACGTGGGTGACAACACCTCATCGCGTCGCTTCGTCGAGATCCACCTGATCCCCGAGCCCACGAACCTTCGCAGTGGGAGCGTGACTCCGACCACCACGCGAGTGCGTCTGGAGGACCGACAAGACTCCGAGGCGCTGCTGGCCGAGGGCGATCAGCTCTGGCTCATCGGCAAGGGATTGATCGACAGCCATCTGTGGCAGCTTCCGCGCTTGCTGCCCGGTGACACGGTGGTCGACGCTCGCATTGTCGGCACCGAGGAGGCCCTCGTCACGGACGCCGCCATGCGACCAGGTGGCGGGTACGCCGTGCGCGACTACTCCGAGGTGCGCATCTACTCAGGGAGCCCACCCGGCACCCTCCTGTCGCGGATGCCACTGCCTGAGCAGGTGCAGGGGGAGGCGATGACGTGGACTCCTGATGGCACGGCTCTCATCATCGCGAGCGAGGGCGACGACCGTCTGCTCCTCGTGCCGGTCGACGTAGCCGTGGAAGGTCAGACTCCCGGGGCGGATGCCACCGCCACAACCCTCCCGGAGCTCTCCGATT
>JBIIDD010000065.1:0-6368 GCA_044238565.1 Candidatus Nanopelagicales bacterium | reverse complement strand
CGTCGCGCAGGGAGTCCTCGTAGCGCACCCCGGTCTCGGCGGCGATCGCCTCGAGCACCGCTGAGGGGAAGACCTCGGAGCCGAAGATCGTCGGCACCCCGGAGGTGCGGATCTGCTCGATGAGGCCGGCGACCTCGGCAGGGGTGGGGTCGTCGAAGCTGCTCGGCTGGATGGCGCCGACCACCTCCCAGCCGAAGTTCTTCGCAAAGTAGGCGTAGGCATCGTGGTAGGTGACGAGCTTCAACTGCCCCTCGGGCACGGATGCCTGATCGGCACGCACGGCCTCGGCGAGCTTGTCGGCCTGGGCCTTGAACGCGTCGAAGTTCGCCTGGTACTCCGCGGCGTTGTCAGGACAGCGCTCGGTGAGCTTCTGGCGCACGATGTCGGCGTAAGCGACGGCGTAGCCGGGGTCGGTCCACAGGTGGGGATTGGGCTTGCCGTCTTCCTTGGGGAAGGAGAAGTCGTAGATGTAGTCGGACTCGGGCAGGACGATCGTCCCGAGCTCGACGATCTCTGCACCGTCCTTCTTGTTGGCCTCGGCAAGCTGCAACGTCGGATCCTCGAGCTTGAGGCCATTGATGAAGATGAGATCGGCCTTGTTGAGCAGCTCGGCTGTCTGAGGCTCCGGCTCGAAGGTGTGCGAGTTGGTGCCCTCGGGGACGATCCCCTCGATCGTGACGCTGTCGCCCGCCACTGCCGCGACGATCGAGGTGAGCGGTGAGACCGTCGTAGCGACGACCAGCCCGCATCCTGCGGACGCACTCGCCGACTCCGAGGAGGCTGTATCGGAGCTGCCTCCGCAGGCGCTGAGCGCGAGGGTCGCGGCAGCGGCGAGAGACAGGGTGGCGGTGAGGGAGCGTCGAGTGCGTGTCATGGCTCGACCCTAGGGGGAATGGGGTCGCTCATGCAAAATCTTTGCAATTAGCCCCAGGGGCTCGGCATCCCCCCGCCACGGCGTAGGCTCCCGCCGTGACCCAGACCCCGGAGCAGGGCGCCTCGCCCTCGGCCGCCCAGCTCGAGGCGGAGATCGCCGCGGCGCGCAGCAACCTGGCCTCCACCATCGAGCAGCTCAAGGCCGAGACCAGCCCGCAGGCGCTGGTGCACCGCGGCGTAGCCAAGGTCAAGGGCGTCTTCACCGACGAGTACGGCGGGATCCGCCCCGAGCGCGTCGCTATCGCCGCGGGGGTTGTCGTCACCCTCGTCGTCTTCCGCCGCTGGCGTCGCAGCCGCCGCTGCCACTGCCACTGAGTCGGCGCGTCGTTGGCATGACCAGCACGATCGACACCCCTGACACCACGCCGCGGCCTGACGGGTCGGTGCCGATCCGCCTTCTCCACGATCGCGTCCTGGTCCGCCCCGGCGCAGATGAGGGCGAGCGGCGCTCGACCGGCGGCATCGTGATCCCTGCGACCGCGCAGGTGGGGCGCAAGCTCTCCTGGGCGCGCGTGGTCGCCATCGGCCCCACGGTGCGCACCATCGAGATCGGCGACCGCGTGCTCTTCGAGCCAGAGGATCGTGGATCCGTCGAGCTGCACGGCCTCGAATACGTCCTGCTGCGCGAGCGCGATGTTCACGCCGTCGCCTCCTCGCGTCACGCGGATGACCACACCGGCCTCTACCTCTAGGGGAGTCATGTCTCGTTCTGCAGGAAGCGTCCAGTCCGACGCACTTGTGATCTTCGGCATCACCGGCGACCTCGCGCACAAGATGACCCTGCCGTCGCTCTACCACCTCGAGAAGCGCGGGTTGCTTTCCGTGCCGGTCATCGGCGTCGCCTCGAACGACATGGGTGATGAGGACCTCTGGAAGATGACGCGCGAGTCCGTGCACACGGTGCTGGAGAAGTCCGGCGAGCAGGTCGACGACACGGTGCTCGCTCGACTCACGGGGCGCATGACCTATCTCGGCGGCGACTTCACCGACGCCGGTCTCTACACGCGTCTCGCGGCTCGGATGAAGGGCGTGAGCAACCCGCTCTTCTACCTCGAGATCCCACCGAGCCTCTTCGGCCCCGTCGTCGAGCAGCTCGGGGCTGCCGATCTCACGTCCGGCTGCCGTGTCGCGGTCGAGAAGCCTTTCGGCACGAGCCTCGAGACCGCGCGCGAACTCAATGATCGGCTGCACGCGGTCCTGCGCGAGGATCAGATCCTGCGCATCGACCACTACCTGGGCAAGGAGCCCGTGCAGGACATCGTCTACGTGCGCTTCTCCAATGCGTGGCTGGAGCCGCTGTGGCGTCGTGAGTACGTCGAGTCCATCCAGATCACGATGGCCGAGAGCTTCGGGGTCGAGGATCGCGGCTCTTTCTACGACAAGGTCGGCACCCTCCGCGACGTCGTGCAGAACCACCTCCTCCAGGTGCTTGCCCTGGTCCTCATGGAGCCCCCGGGTGCCAGCGACGACCCCATCGGCGACCGACGCCTCGACATCTTCCGCGCGCTGCGTCCGCTCGACGACGCCGACGTCGTCCGCGGCCAGTACGACGGGTACCGGTCCATCCCCGGTGTGGCTGGCGACTCGGATACGGAGACCTACGTGGCTGTGCGGCTGCACTGCGACACGTGGCGCTGGGCGGGAGTCCCCATCATCATCCGGGCGGGCAAGAAGATGCCCACGACGGCGACCGAGGTCGTCGTCCGCTTCAAGAAGGCGCCCGCTTTCCGGCTCGGCGACCGCATGCAACGCGTCGTCGGTCATGACGATGTCGTGCTGCGCATCGGGCAGCCGTCGGGCATCGACATCGGCATCCGCGTCAAGACCCCGGGCGTGGACGCGGTCGAGCCGGAGTTCCTCTCACTCGACTTCGGTGACACCCTCGGTGTCTTCCCCAGCCCCTATGAGCGTCTCCTGCACGATGCGATGGTGGGAGACCACACGCTCTTCCCGCGATGGGACTCGGTGGAGGCCACATGGGAGGTCGTCGAGCCACTCCTCAGCGATCCGCCCCCCGTGCTGCCGTACGAACCGGGCACGTGGGGGCCGCATGAGGCGGACAAGTTCGTGCGCAATCACGGCGGCTGGCGCGACCCCAAGTTCACGAACTGACTCCTCGACGACGAGGTCCGGCACGTGAAGGAGACACTCCTGTGGGAGGACATCCTGGCGGCGTAGGGACTCCTGGCAGACCTGGAGCGGAAGCAGGTAGGCAGGTGAGCGGCGTCAGCCTCGGGCGAAGGTGAAGTCGACCTGGTAGCGCTTGGTGCCGCTAGCCTTGTCGGTCAGGCGCTGCGCCTTAAACTTGGCGACCCCCTTCGAAGCACCCGAGCCGTGCGCCGACTCGAAGGTGTAGCGCTCCATAGACTTGAAGCCGTGTTCGTCGGTGCCGACCTTCATCCACGGCCAGCCGATGAAGGGATTTTTCCACTCGAGCCGGAGAGTGACCTGCTCCTCGCAGTAGGAGGAGTACGCCGCCTGGTCGGCGCACCAGGACACCCAGCCGGTTATGTCCTTGCCGGAGTTGGAGTTGCCCCAGAAGGACGTCCGTGCACCCGGACTCAGAATCTCGCCGCGCTCCCAGTTGCGGTTATCACCAGAGTAGGTCAGGAAGTACAACTCGCGGTCGGAGCTGTTGGTGAAGTAGGCGATAACGTGGGCCTTGTCTTGGGCGATGACGCAGTAGTCGCGCGGCAAGCCGTTGGCCTTCCAGTTCAGGCACCTGTCTACTTCTTCTTGGGCCGCCTGAGCGGTGGTGGGTGTGACGAGAGAGACCAGCGCGGTGGCTACTGCGGCAGCGGCAAGAGATACGAGACGCATACGGAACTCCTACGTGGAGGGGCCGGGGTTAGGTGCGGCATATTAGTGCACCGTCCTGGCAAAGAAGACAGAAAAGGCCCGAGCTACGGGCAGCAAGCCTGTGCGGGTGCGTCCTGGCGAAACTCCGCAGATTCCGTCCCCACGATCTCGAGAAGCTCGACAGACGGCAGGGGTCAGAAGAGGAAAGTGCACCGCCAGGGACTCGAACCCCGAACCCGCTGATTAAGAGTCAGCTGCTCTGCCAGTTGAGCTAGCGGTGCGCGAGGAGGGACGCTACCACCCGACGGGCGCGCACCGCACCGGGGTCCCCGGGTGGTGTCAGTAGGGTCCAGCGGTGACGTCCGCATCGACGCGCGAGCGCCAGGGCCTGGCCTTCGCCCTGCTGGGTGTCGTCGGTTTCTCCTTCTCGCTGCCGTGGACGGTGTGGGCACTGGAGAGCTTCAGCCCTGTCTTCACCGCCACGGGGCGCGCGGTCATTGCAGCCGCCCTCGCGATCGTCGTCGTCGCCGTACGCCGGGTCCCGTGGCCCAGGCGCGACCAGGTGAAGCCTCTGCTCTACACGATGGCCGGAGCGATCTTCGGGTGGCCGATCCTCATCGCACTCGCACTCGAGCGCACCACGGCAGCGCACGCGGCAGTCATTGCCGCGGTCATGCCGCTGGTGACCGCGGTCATCGCCGTGCTGCGCACCCAGGAGCGTGTCGCGAGGCAGTTCTGGATCGCGGCCGCCTGCGGCACAGCAGCGCTCATCGTCTTCGCCCTGCTTCGCGGAGGGGGTGAAGGCGGGGACTTCGTCGCAGACCTGCTCATTGCCGGAGCTGTTGTGGCCTCGTCCTGGTGCTACGTCGAGGGGGCCACCCTCACGCGACAGATGCCCGGCTGGCAGGTCATCTCCTGGGTGGTCATCTTCGCTCTGCCCATCACACTTCCCGTATCGATCTTCATCGTCGCCACAGGCGGGGTCACCACTCCGGTGACGACCCATGCGTGGATCGGCATGCTCATGCTCGGGGTCGTCTCCATCTATCTCGCCTTCTTCGCCTGGTACCGCGGGCTGGCCCAAGCGGGTGTCGCGCGCGGCGCGCAGACACAGCAGCTCCAGGCGCCACTGACCCTCGTGTGGTCGGCCTTGCTCCTGGGGGAGACGATCACCATCGCCACCGTCGTGGCGGCGCTGGCCGTCGTCGCCTGCGTGGCTTGGGCGGTGCGCGTGCGCACGCCGAGCCCGGCGGCGCCTGAGGAGTAGCGGCTACTCTTCGCCGCAGGCGGCGACGTACATGTCAGCAGGCACACCTGACTCGGCTTGAGGCGTCGCGCAGATCTCCTCGATCGTCGTGGGCACCCAGAACTGCCCCTCGGCGCGCAGGAAGACGACCGTGGGGAATGTCGAGCCCGACGCCTCGAACTCCGCGTTGGCCATCGCCCAGCCGCCCGCGCAGGTGAAGTCATCGAGAGCCACGAAGGTGGAGCCCGGATAGTTGGCTTCGAAGTCCGCCTGGACGGCGGCGCGAATCGTCGGCTCGTCGCAGACTGCCTGGCCTCCGTCGAGGGTCGGCTGTGTCGTGGGGTCGGAGCCGCCGTTGCTCCCGCACGCAGCGAGCGCGAGAGCTGTCGCTCCCGCGGCCAGCGCGAGGGCGAGGGGTCTCCTCATGAGGCGAGCCTAAGTCGGCTCGGCTAGCGTCCACCCATGCGCGAGGCCACCCCAGGGAATTCCCAGGATGATGCTGACTCGGGACGCCCGATGATCCTCGCTCTCGGGGGCAGCACGCGCGCGCAATCCACGTCCGAGGCCGCCCTGCGTCTTGCTGCCGAGGGTGCACGTGATGCCGGAGCCGAGGTGCGCCTCCTCGCCGGCAGCGACCTCATGCTGCCGATCTACGACCCTGATGCGACCGATCGTGTGCCCGAGGCAGTGCGGCTGCTGGACCTCGCTCGTGTCGCCGATGGGCTCATCATCGTGAGCCCGGGCTACCACGGTGGGCTCAGTGGTTTGGTCAAGAACGCGCTCGACTACTTCGAGGATCTCCGCCAGGAGCCGCGGGGCTCGTATCTGGACGGGCGGGCCGTCGGATGCATTGCCGTGGCGCATGGATGGCAGGCGGCTGTCGGCACCCTGCATCAGCTTCGCCAGGTCGTGCATGCACTGCGCGGCTGGCCCACTCCCTTCGGTGCCGTGGTCAACTCCTCCGAGGTGCGCCTCGACGATCCGCACGCGGTGCCTGCCTCGGTGGAGCAACTCCACCTCGTCGGTCGCCAGGTTGTGGAGTTTGCGCTCATGCGTCGCGCCTACGCCACCTATTCGCGGGGACGCTTCACATCATGAGTCGCCGTCTGCCGCGCTGGGGCGACGTAGGGCCCCTCATCGGCGATCTTCGCCCCCGTGTGGACCGCACCCAGGCTCTCCTCGAGCGATGCGCCAGCGTCGCCGATGTGCGCGCACTGGCACGCCGGCGAGTCCCGCGAGCGGTCTTCGACTACACCGACGGAGCTGCGGGGCAGGATGAAGAGAGTCTGCGCCGTGCCCGGCGGGCCTTCGCCCGTGTCGAGTTTCAGCCGCGGGTGCTGCGCGATGTGCGCACCGTGGACACGTCCACAACGATCCTGGGCGAGCGCTC
>JBIIDD010000064.1:0-6386 GCA_044238565.1 Candidatus Nanopelagicales bacterium | reverse complement strand
ACTCCGACGAACCCGGCCGGCCTCTGGACGGGCTCGCGCCCGGGGATTCCGGCTAAGCCTCCGGCCTGGGCCTGCCGCAACTTCGGCTGCTGACCTCCGGAGCCTGCTCCCCCCGAAAAAGCTAGATCTTGTCGACGGGGGCGTATCGCAGCAGGAGGCGCTTGGTGCCCACGCTGCCGAAGTCGATCGTCGCCTCGGCCTTATCACCGGCTCCGGATGTGCCGGTCACGGTGCCCATACCGAAGGTCTTGTGGAGCACTCGATCCCCCACGGACAGCGCCACGACAGGACGTGTCCCCGCGGTCGGTTCCGGACGTCTCAGGGCACCCACGGGCGCCGCGGGTCGCGGGGCCGACCCCGCCGAGGCTCCCGACCAGGTGAGGATCGGCTCATCGCGTCGGCTCTCCACCAGCTCGGGAGGAATCTCGTCGAGGAAGCGCGATGCGGGATTGTGCATCGGTGACCCCCACGCCGACCGCGAGAGCGCTCGACTGAGGTAGAGGCGCTCGCGCGCGCGTGTGATGCCGACGTAGGCAATCCGTCGCTCCTCTTCCAACTCAGACTCGGAGCCGAGGGATCGGATATGCGGGAAGACACCGTCCTCCATGCCGGTCAGGAAGACCACGGGGAATTCCAGACCCTTGGCCGTGTGCAAGGTCATCAGCGTGACCACACCGTCGTCATCGTCGGGAATCTCGTCGGCGTCAGCCACGAGCGATACGCGCTCAAGGAATCCGGCCAGGCTCGGCTCCTCGTTGTCGCGCTCGTATTCGGCGGCCACCGACTCGAGCTCGGCGAGATTCTCTACGCGCGTCTCGTCCTGCGGGTCGTGGGAAGCCTGGAGCTCAGCGAGGTAGCCGGTCTGCTCGAGCACCGCCTGCAGGACAGTGGCAGGACCAGCGCCTGATTCGACGAGCGTGCGCAGGTCGGACAGCAATTGAGCGAAGGCGACCACCTGGGTCTGCGAGCGCGTGGCCAGCCCCGGGACCTCGGCCGCCCGGTCGAGCGCCGCTCCGAAGGAGATCCGCTCACGCTGCGCGAAGCTCTCGATCACCTCCTCGGCACGGTCCCCGATGCCCCGCTTGGGCACATTGAGGATGCGGCGGACTGACACGTCGTCGTCAGGATTGGCGATGGCCCTGAGATAGGCGATCGCATCCCGGATCTCACGCCGCTCGTAGAAGCGCACGCTGCCGACGACGGTATAGGGCAGGCCCACGCGCACGAAGATCTCCTCGAGCGAGCGTGATTGGGCATTGGTCCGGTAGAACACCGCGACGTCGGCGGGACGCACCCCTCCCTCGTCGACGAGCGCGTCGATCTCATCGGCGACGAAGCGGGCCTCGTCATGCTCGTCGTCCGCGACGTACGTGACGATCGGCGCTCCGGCCCCTGCATCGGTCCACAGGCGCTTCGGGCGGCGACCGCCATTGCGGGAGATGACGCGATTGGCCGCGTCGAGGATGGTCTGGGTGGATCGATAGTTCTGCTCCAGGAGCACGGTCTTGGCGTCCGGGTAGTCGCGCTCGAACTCCTCGATATTGCGGATAGTCGCGCCGCGGAAGGCATAGATCGACTGGTCGGCATCGCCGACGACGCAGAGCTCCCCCGGTGGCACCCCGTCCGAGCCGTCTCCCACGAGCTCGCGCACGAGGACGTACTGCGCATGATTGGTGTCCTGGTACTCGTCCACGAGAATGTGCCGGAAACGTCGGCGATAGTGCTCCGCCACATCGGGGTAGAGCTGGAGCAGGGCCACAGTCGAGCCAATGAGATCGTCGAAATCGAAGGCATTCGCCCGACGCAGGCGGCGCTGATACTCCGAGTAGGCCTCTGCGAGGACCCGGTCCTGGGGAGTCTCAGCACGTCGAGCGAAGGTCTCATCGTCGATGAGCTCGTTCTTGAGGTGGGAGACCCTCGAGGAGAGCCCGCGGGGAGGGTGTCGCTTGGGGTCGAGATCGAGGTCCTTGACCACCATCGACATGAGCCGCTGCGAGTCGGCGGCGTCGTAGATGGAGAAGTTGGTCGAGATGCCGAGGCGTGCAGCCTCTCGGCGAAGTATGCGGACACAGGCTGAGTGGAAGGTCATGACCCACATCGCCCGCGATGCCGGCCCCACCAGGGCAGCGACGCGCTCCTGCATCTCGCGGGCTGCCTTGTTGGTGAAGGTGATCGCGAGGATCTCCGAGGGTCGCACGCCCTCCTCACGGATGAGGTGCGCGATGCGCTGCGTGAGGACGCGGGTCTTGCCCGAGCCCGCTCCCGCGACGATGAGCAGCGGGCTACCGCGATGAGTCACGGCCTCCTGCTGGGCGGGATTGAGATCGGGCACGGGCCGATCGTACGTCGTGCCTGGGACAGCGCCGCTGCTAGCGCAAGTAGGCGACCACGTGCGCGGTGACGGCGAGGTCGCCCACGACATTGCGGCGCAGCGTGCCCTTGCTGTCGAGCGGCACGACGATCAGCCCGGTGACCTTGGTGCGGCGCGGCAGGACCAGGGACGGCGTGCTCGGCTCGGCGAGGGAGTAGAAGGTGACCTCGCCGCCCTTGACGCCGGATGCGGTGACGCGCAGTACCGCGGCCGTTGCGCCGACAGCACTGTCCGACGACCGATGAGTCATCGTGTCAGCGGTAACGGCACCGTCGCTGTCCGGAGCCGGGAGGATCTCGGGGAGCGTGGAGCGCGCGCTGCGCACCTCCACCGGTGTCACGGGGACGAGCAACGCACCCAGTTCGGGTGTGCGCACCGCTGACGCCTGGACAGACAGGGTGAGGTCGACCACGCCCTTGCCCGTGTTGACGACGGTGATGCGGCCCTCGGGATCGAGCGCTGCGATGACCGGGACCGAGATCGCCGCCGCGCGCTGATAGGCGATGGATGGGGCTGCCGGTGACTGCTTGTCGCCCGTGCGGCGCAGGAGCAGGCGACCACCCCTATCTGCATCGGACAGCCCCACCGTGAGGAGGGCGCCCGCCGGGGGCCCATCCACTGTGGCGCCCACGGCCACATCGACGACACGCTTCTCGCCGGGCTGCAGCGGCTGGTTGATGACCTTGGTGTCGTACACGACCTGGTTGGCATGCGCGAGGAGACGACCCTCCGTCGGCGCACCGGAGCCGGGCGTCACGAAGTAGCCGAGCAGGTCGACCGTCACATGCGTGGCTCCGGAGTCAGTCGTCAGCGCAATAGTGCCGTCACTGCCAACCGGGACGATGGACACGAGTTCGCGCTTGCCATTGACCACGACACTGGAGAGGACGCCCGTAGCCGCGGAGCGCAGGGTCGCCGGAGAGTTGGAGCCCAGGGTCGTCACACGGACGGCCGCTGCCTTGACTCGCGTCCCAGGGGAGTCCTTACGACCGGCGAGATCGATGACGAGCGGCGCTCCCGCACCGCCACTGGAGCGGGCCGCGAGACGACATGGCTTGCCGCCGTTGCCGAAGCCGCTACGCGTATCCAGGAGCCGCTGCGGAGCGACGGGCACGAAGTCCAGGCCGGTGCCGGGATCCGCCGGCGTGGTCGACGGCGTTCGCGACGCGGCGCAGAAGGGCGCCGGAGTCGGGCTGCCACCCCAGAAGCTCGTCTGGCCCGCGGCGCCGTCCCAGGAGAAGGAGATGTGGATGTGGTCGCGATGGCAGTAGGTGTCGTAACTGCTCTGCTGGGTGCTGTAGCAGCCCTTCAACTCGGTCCATCGCTGCGTGTAGGACTCCCAGATCTCATCGCCCCAACCGATGTACATGACACCGAGGCGGCGGGCCATCGCGAACTGGTTGCCGTTCTCGTCGGTAGCGAGAAGCCACTGCAGGAACGACTCGGCCTGGGCGTTCTGCTCGGGGATCTTGGAGTTGATCATCCAGTCGAGGGCACGGCCCTCCTTGTGCTCGCTGCGACCGCCCTGGTTGCAATCGCGCGGCACCCAGATGCTGCGCGAGTCCGTGTACGTGGCTCGAATGAGGTCAGCGACCCGCTGCGTGCCCGGCTTGGTCGCCGGATCGCAGATGTACTGACCCTGGTAGGACGGCAGGGGGTCGACTTCAGCCGGAAGCCCCGCAGGGAGCGCGGGCGGCGGCGGAAGAGGAATCTCCTGCTTCGCCTTCTCGTCCTTCTTGCCGTTCTTGGCGTCGGCCTTCTCCTGTGCCGCCCTACCCGCGTCTCCGCGGATCGGAGTCCCCGAGGGACCTTCGACGAGCGAGGGATCGGGCACATGGTCGGCCTCGCCGATGGGAGCGGAGGCCGCAGGCTGCGCGATGAGCAGGAATCCAGCCACGAGGGCCACGCAGGCACCGAGGACCGTCACCCGGACTGGGGCTACGGGACCTCTAGGATCTGCCCCGGAAGGGCCGCCACGGGCACGCACGCCGTCCAAGGTAACCCCTCCAAGCGCGGGAGCCTCGTTCGTCACGGGCGTTTCCCCGGAAAGTCCCCAGATCGTCACTTTGCCCCTGGCATGAGGCCGGGGGCGCGGTCTGAGGCCCGTTTGCCCACGTCAGAAGCCTAGTTATCGTCGAGGAGCCATGTCCGCAGCCCCGATAGAGGAGGTCCCCGCACGGGCCCTGGTCGTCACCGCCCATCCCGATGACGTCGATTTCGGCGCGGCGGGCACCGTGGCCACCTGGATCGCGCAGGGGACCCGGGTGACCTACTGCATCGTGACCGACGGCGACGCCGGAGGCTTCGACCCGGCCGTGCCTCGCTCCGAGATCCCGCGTATTCGCCGGGCCGAGCAGGTGGCGGCCGGGGGGATCCTCGGCGTCGACGACGTTCGCTTCCTCGGCTACCGCGATGGGGAACTCGAAGTGACCCAGGGGCTGCGGCGCGATATCAGCCGCGTCATCCGCCAGGTGCGGCCAGAGCGCATGCTCATCCAGTCGCCTGAGCGCAACTGGGCGCGGCTACCCGCATCGCACCCCGACCACATGGCGGCAGGGGAAGCGGCGATCTTCGCGATCTACCCCGACGCCCGCAATCCCTTTGCTCATCCGATGCTCCTCGCCGACGAAGGTCTCGACGCCTGGACGGTGCACGACGTGTGGGTCATGGGGGCACCCGAGCCGAATCACATCGTCGATGTGACCGACCATGTCGAACTCAAGCTCGCCGCGCTACGCGCACATGACAGTCAGACAGCGCACATGGATGATCTCGACGAGCGCATCCGCGGCTGGATGACCATGGCTGCTGAGCGCGGAGGACTACCTGACGGGCGCCTTGCGGAGGCGTTCCTGCGCACGACCGTCCCGTAGAGACGATCTCAGCGTCGCGGAACCAGTTGCCGGCAACGAATTGTGCGGCTCAGTGTCGATTTCATGAGCACTCAGCCGCACAATTGCACTTCACGGCGCGAATCGTGAGCGGAGCCTGTCGACAAACGATCGAGGCCGCCGAACGACTAGTTCCAGAAGACGGCGATGACGACGTTGACCAGCGTCAGCGCACCGATCGCTCCCCACAGCCCCACCTGGGGCGGGGTGCGCTTACGGCCGATGAACGCCAGCGCCGTGATGATGAGCACGATGACCAGCTTCACCGCGATCTTGGCGTGATCGACCTCCTCGCCGGGCACGAGGCCCGCCGACGCGATCCCCACCAGCAGGACGCCAGTCACCAACTGCGTGAGGGCGCCATGGAACATCGCGGGGTTGACGCCCTTCTCGGGCGACTTCATTTGCACGATGAAGCCACCGAGCAGGCTGGCGAGGCCGATGAAGTGCAGGACGACGAGGAGGTTATAGACGAATTCCACGTCTCAACCCTAGCCGAGGGACGTGGCTCTAGCCGGGAGGCGGGCTCTGCCCGACTACTCCCACTCGATACCGACCGAGAGTGGGAAGAGTCGGGCTCTGCCCGACTACTCCCACTCGATGGTGCCGGGGGGCTTGCTCGTCACGTCCAGCACCACCCGATTCACATCCCGCACCTCATTGGTGATCCGCGTGGAAATGCGGGCGATCACGTCATAGGGCAAGCGGGACCAGTCGGCCGTCATCGCGTCCTCACTGGAGACCGGGCGCAAGACGATGGGATGACCGTAGGTGCGCCCGTCCCCTTGGACGCCCACCGAGCGCACATCAGCGAGGAGTACGACGGGGAACTGCCACACATCGCGGTCGAGCCCAGCCGCGGTGAGCTCCTCGCGCGCGATCGCGTCAGCTGCGCGAAGGATCACCAGGCGCTCCGCGTCTACGGCACCCACGATCCGGATCGCCAGGCCGGGCCCCGGGAAGGGGTGGCGCCACACGATCTCGGGCGGCAGCCCGATTTCGAGTCCCACCTGACGGACCTCGTCCTTGAAGAGGGTGCGCAATGGCTCCACCAGGGTGAAGGCCAGGTCATCGGGAAGGCCGCCCACGTTGTGGTGACTCTTGATGTTTGCCGTGCCCGAGCC
>JBIIDD010000063.1:0-6414 GCA_044238565.1 Candidatus Nanopelagicales bacterium | reverse complement strand
GCCGCCGCCACGGTGGTCACTGCCTTGTACGTCGATCCCGGTGCGTAGGTGCCCTGCGTCACTGTCGAGGAGAGCGCACGCTCGGCGAGCAGACGTTCGTAGTCGCGCGTGGAGATGCCGCCGACCCACAACTGCGGGTCGTAGGCCGGGTAGCTCGCCATCGCCAGCACCGCGCCCGTGCGGACGTCGATGACGACGGCCGCTCCGGTGTCGGCCACGTCACCCTCCTCGCGGGCGCGCGCCACCGAATCGGCAAGTGCCTGCTCCACCACCTGCTGGAGGTTGGCGTCGACATTGGTGACGACGTAGTTGCCCGCCACCGGATCCGACTCCGAGACGGTGCCGGTGACACGGCCCACCTGGTCGACGGCCAGCGTCGTGATGCCGGGAATCCCGCGCAGGTCGGCGTCGTACTGCGCCTCGAGGCCATTGCGGCCGACGAGATCGCGCGATCGCAGGCGCGCGGGGTCGGCACTGTCGCCCTGGGCATCGAGTTGCTCCTGCGTGACCGGTCCGACGTAGCCGAGCACGTGCGCAAGGTTGGCTTCGAAGGGACTGGGGTATTCACGCACGGCCTCGAGCTGTGCCGTGATGCCGGGGAAGTCGGCGCGACGCTCCATGATGGTGAGCGCTGTCTCCGTCGGCACGTCCTTGGCGACAGGCACCGGCTGATACGGCGAGCCGTCCCAGCAGACAGGGAGCGGAGGTGCTCCCTCGCTGCCGCACGGCATGAGCTTCTGCTCGATGGATTCGCGAGAGACGCCGAGCGCACCGGAGAGGCGATCGAGGACGGCGACACCGTCGTCCTCCTCGCGTGAGAGGGCGGTGCGGTCGACGGAGACGACGAGCGAGGTGCGGTTGGCGACGAGGGGGCGGCCGCGCTGATCGAGGATGAGCCCGCGGACCGCGGGAGTGATGACCTCGCGCGTGGTGTTGCTCGCGGCCTGGGCGGCGTACTCCTCCCCCACGACCAACTGCAGGTAGAACAGGCGTGCCATCAGGGTGCCGATGAGCGAGACGATGAGGACGCCGAGGACGACGAGGCGCAGGTGCGACCTGTCGCTCATGCCGCTCCTCCTCGGGTGGTCCGGACGGCCAGGGGCCGACAGCCCCGCCGGACCGGGGCCCCACCACGGTACGCCGGACCCCCTGCGGAGTCCCTGTCGACGCGACCTGAGACGTCCGGTTATCGGTGCATCCCCCGGTGGGCCTCAGCGCGAATAGGACTCCGGGACCGCCCAGCGGCACAGGCGGCGCAGGGGCAGCGTGAGCAGCAGACCGAGGATGAGCGCGTAGAGGGCAGCGCTCGCCATGAGCCCGAGCACCTCGTCCCAGCGCACCCTCGGGTCGCCGAGGAGGCCTCCGAGCGCAGCGCCGGCGAGGACCACCAGTGGCGCAGCCAGCGCGGCCAGGATGGCGAAGGACCACCACGGTCGATCATCGGATTCGGCGAACCTGCCCACCACGTATCCCACCAGGGTCAAGAGCAGTGCCGTGATGCCGATGGTGCCGGCCGCGGGAGGGGCGATGTCGAGGAGCAGCCCACCGGCGAACCCGCTGACCGCTCCCGTGGCGGCGCCGAACTGCGACGCCAGGATGACCACGACGACAAGCACGAGCGTGGGTGTCGCCCCCGGGAACGGCAAGGGCGCAAGGATGGTCACCTCGACGAGGACGGCCAGCACGAGCAGGATGCCCGCGACGAGGGCGCGACGTACCAGCATCAGCCGCCTCCGGTCCCTGTCGTCGCCAGCGTCTCGCGCGGAGGTGACTCGGGTGCGCGCAGCACCACCCCGACGATGTCGAGGCGTGAGATGTCGACATAGGGCTCGAGGATCGCCGAGCGGGTGAGCTGACCTTCGGTGCCGCGCATCTCGGTGACGACTCCGATGGGGACCCCCGGCGCATAGGGGCGACCACCCTCTGAGCCGAAGGAGACGACGACATCACCGAGGTCGACGACGGCGAGGGGATCGAGGAGCTGCATCGTGAGGGAGTCCTGCCTGCCCGTGCCCGAGACGATGCCGATCTGGGAGGTCCCCGAGAGTCGGCCGCCCACGGAGGAGGTGGCATCCACGACGAGGAGGACGGTGGAGGTAGTGGGACCCACGTCGATGGTGCGTCCGACCAGGCCCATTCCGCTGATCACCGACATATCGCGCTCGATCCCATCGCGACTTCCGGCGTCGATGGTCACGGTCCAGGCGAAGCCCTGCGCTGGGCCCACGGCGATAACCTGCGCGGGCACCGTCTCGTAGTCATTGGTGGAAACGAGCCCGAGCAATGCCTCGAGATCGGCGACGCGCGCGCGGTCGTTGGCCACCGTGTCGAGCTCCGCTTGAAGGCGGGCGTTGTCGGCCTCGAGTTGCGCGATACGTGCATCGGCATCGCCGAGTCCGCCAAGTGACTCGAAGAGCCCCCGCACCGGGAGCACGAAGGTGGCCATCGCGCGCTCGGCGGAGCCGAGCACAGTCTCTCCCGCCGCGCGCAGCGGTCGCGTCGGCCCGCTGTCGCCACCGCGAAGATCGAAGACGATGAGGGTGATCGAGACGAGCACGAGGATCGCGAGGACGATCCTCGATCGCCGGGTATCCCTCATGGCCGAGCGGTTGCCTAGTGGCGAGGCTCAGAGATAAGGACCTGCTGGAGTGCCTCGAACTCCTCGACGCACTTACCCGAACCCAGTGCCACGCAGTCGAGAGGCTCGTCGGCGACCACGATCGGCATCCCCGTCTCGTGGCGGAGGCGCTCGTCGAGGCCCGTGAGGAGGGCTCCGCCGCCCGTGAGGACGATGCCGCGATCCATGATGTCGCCCGAGAGCTCGGGGGGCGTGCGGTCGAGGGTGGTCTTGACCACGTCGACGATGGCGTTGACCGGCTCGTCGATGGCCCGGCGGATCTCCTCGGCCGTGACCACGACGGTGCGCGGAAGACCACTCACCAGATCGCGGCCCCGGATCTCGGCATGGGGCTCATCGGGCATCGGGAACGCCGATCCGATGGCGACCTTGATCTCCTCCGCCGTGCGCTCACCGAGAAGAAGGGAGTACTCCTTCTTGACGTACTGGATGATCGCGTTGTCGAGCTCGTCGCCACCGACGCGAATGGAGATCGAGGTGACGATGCCACCAAGCGAGATGACCGCGACCTCTGTCGTGCCACCACCGATGTCGACGACCATGTTGCCCGTGGGTTCGTGCACGGGCATGTTGGCACCGATGGCTGCTGCCATCGGCTCCTCGATGATGTACACCTTGCGCGCGCCAGCGGCGTAGCCGGCATCCTTGACCGCTCGCTGCTCCACGCCGGTGATGCCGGACGGCACGCAGATGACGAGGCGGGGCTTGGCGAGATGACGGCGGCGGTGGACCTTCTGGATGAAGTAGCGCAGCATGCGCTCAGTGGTGTCGAAGTCGGCGATCACGCCGTCCTTGAGCGGCCGGATGGCCACGATGTTGCCGGGGGTGCGGCCGATCATCTTCTTGGCCTCGGAGCCCACGGCGAGGATGCCCCCGGTGTTCTGGTTGATCGCGACGACCGATGGCTCGTTCAAGACGATGCCGCGCCCACGCACGTAGACGAGGGTGTTGGCCGTGCCGAGGTCGACGGCCATGTCTCGGCCGACGAACGACATCGTGTTGGACACTCACCCTCCCCAGCAGCACCCGCCGCGTGACGGGTGTGCACCATGGTACGGGTCGGGGGCGAATGACCCCAATGCGCGGGGAGACTAGGCCTCTCCCACGCGGCGGGCCCGCTCGACCTCCAGCGCGCGCAGAGCCTGCTCCAGACGCTCGGACGTCCCTTGATCGACGGACAGATCGAATGCCACCGGCACCACACCACCGAGGTCGGCGCGGTAGTCGTGGCCCCGGCTCTCGAAGTTGCCCGGCGTGATGTGCGTGGCGAAGAGCGTGTCGACCATGACCTGGGCCCAGGTGATGCCCGGGGTCCACAGCATCCCGTTGGGCACATTGCGTCCACGGGGTTGTGCGGCGAGCCATGGCGGACGCCGGTAGGCCACCGTCGGCTCGAAGCGGACCACCGGGTCGCCGTCATGCTCCAGGAACCACACGCGCGGGCGGGGATTCGGCAACGCGTCGGGGATCTGCTCGGGACGATCGATGGTGAGGGACTCTCCCGCGGTCGCCGCATGGAAGGCGACCGACTCCGGACCACCTGGCGTGCCTACCCACAGGGCCGCAGAGACGCCGAGACGATCGAGATCACGTGTCCCGTCGGGGATGGCAGCCTGCTGCACGCGTGCACCGAGGCTCTCGCCGTAGAGCAGCAGTCGCGGTCGGTGCGCACGGCCAGCGAGGTCAGCTGCGATGCCCTCGATGAGGAGGGACTGCGTGCGCGCAGCAAGCGCGACGCGATCAAGTGAGAGGAACGACGGCAGAAGTCCGTAGCCGACTGCGACGGCAGCGGTGTCGCCGTGCAGCAGGATCTCGAGGATGTCGACAGGCGTGGGATTGGCGTAGCCGCTGCCCGCGGGCGAGCCGATGAGGAGCGTCGACCGGTCGTAGGCGCCGGTGCGTCGCAGCTCGGCCAAAGCCAGCGCCACTCTCTCCTCAGGAGTAGGCGCGGAGTCGTATCCGACGAAGACGCGGACTCCCGGCATCGTCATGGGGGACCCCGTCACCCGCTCGACCACCTCCGGGGGCACGCTCGAGCCCAGGAATCGGGCTCCCTCACGCCCCACGCGTGCGAAGTCGACCACGGATCCGGGACCACCGGACACCGTCTCGAGCGTCGGCGGGCTGGCGAAGCCGGGCTCGATTGCCCGACCGCCGCCCTCGAGTCGGCTGGCAGCCTCGGCCTTAGCCGCATGGAAGACACCGACCGCGGTAGCGCCGGCAACGCCGAGCGTGACGATGCGGCGCATCCGATCCTCAGCACTCGGCATACCAGCCCCACGCAGACCGACGCTGCCGGCTGCGACGTAGGCGGTCGCTCCACTGGCGACGGTGAGGGCCGCGACAAAACCGGGGCGCACGCGCGAGGGCCAGGACATCAGCGTGGGTCGCGAAGCGGCGTAGCCTCCAGCAGCCGCGATGACCGCAGAGACTCCCAGTCGCAGGCGAGTGCGCGGATGCACGCGGATCAGCCCAGTGCGGGGAAGAAGAGCGCGATCTCGCGCGCGGCCGACTCCGGCGAGTCAGAGCCGTGCGTGACGTTGAACTGAGTCTCGGTCGCGAGATCACCGCGGATGGTGCCGGGTGCGGCATTGGCCGGGTTGGTCGCACCCATCATCGTGCGCCACGAGGCGATGACCTCAGGCCCCTCGATGACAGCGGCGAGCAGCGGCCCCGACGTGATGAAGTCGACGAGGTCTCCGAAGAAGGGCTTGTCCACGTGCTCGGCGTAATGGGACTGAGCCACCTGCGCCGGGACCGTGCGGAGATCCAGTGCGACGATCCGGAAGCCCTTGCGCTCGATGCGCGACAGCACCTCCCCCACGAGGCCGCGAGCGACGCCGTCAGGCTTGACGAGGACGAGAGTGCGCTGTGACAAGGGGAACTCCTTCGAGTGCGTGGATGCCTCGAGAGCCTATCCGGCGACGCCGTCCGCCTGACGGCCGAGGCGGATGGCCACTCCCCAGAGCAGCGCGAAGATGCCGCCGACGATGAACATGGGCGGCGCGAGCAATCCGGTGAGCACGACGATGCCCTGCAGCACCCATCCCACGGGGATGGCCCACGGCCGTGTCACATACCGGGCCAGGACCACGAGCGCCGTCGCCAGGACGACTCCCGCCGTGATGCCGAGCCACGGCGGGACCGACACCGTGCCGGTGACGACGACGACGGGGATCGCGAGGATCACGACGATGGCCTCGAGCGCGAGGACCGAGGCCCCGAGGACTCTCATCAGGCCCCGCGGGTGAGCATCGTGCGCGCCTGCCCTGCCGTCACCACGGAGCCCGTGACGATCACCCCTGAGGCCGCATAGGTATCGGCCTCCTCCGCGAGCCTGATCCCGGCGTCGAGCCCGTCGGCGAGCGTGCGACAGGAGGTCACCCGCTCCTCGCCGAAGACCTCGACCGCGAGCGCTGCGAGGGCATCGACGGGGAGTCGCCGGGGAGAGTCGTTTTCGGTCACGACGACCTCGTCGAGGACCGGCTCGAGGGCCTGGAGGATGCCGAGGACATCCTTGTCGCCGAGGACAGCGATCACCCCGACGAGGTGCGTGAAGGCGAAGGACTCGGAAAGTGCGTCGGCGAGTGCCGCTGCGCCCGCAGGATTATGCGCCGCATCGATGATGACCGTGGGCCCGCGTCGCACTACCTCGAGGCGCCCCGGTGACACGACCGCTGCGAAGCCCTCGCGCACGCTATCGGGATCGAGGGCCAACGCGCCGCCGCCGATGAAGGCCTCCGTCGCCGCGAGCGCCACGGCGGCATTGAGCGATT
>JBIIDD010000062.1:0-6488 GCA_044238565.1 Candidatus Nanopelagicales bacterium | reverse complement strand
GCCGTGGTGGGGGCTCGACCCTCGGGCCAGCCGCTCTCGTCCCACCCGTGACCGAGGATCACGCCTGTGCTCGAGGCCGCGAACGCCCGCAGACTGCTGAGGCACTCGGCCAGGCTGCGCACCCCCGTGAGGTCCAACCCGGTCAGCGCCAGCCCCGTGGACGTCAGGTGCACGTGGGCATCGACGAAGGCAGGTGCCAGCCACGCTCCGTCCAGGTCGACGATGGATGTCGCGTCGCGCGCATGGAGCTGCGCCCCCGCATCGTCGCCGACCCAGGCGATGCGCCCGTCCACCACGAGAAGCGCCGTGGCGAAGGGGTCCTCGGGCGAGTAGACGTGGCCGTGCCTGAGGAGCACGCTGCTCACGAGTCGCCGACCGTCATGCGCCTGCGAGGAGCGCACGCCCGATAACCATGCGCTGGATCTGGTTGGTGCCCTCCACGATCTGCAGCACCTTGGCCTCGCGGAAGTAGCGTTCGACCGGGAAGTCGCGGGTGTATCCATAGCCGCCATGCACCTGCACGGCCTGGGTCGTCACTCTCATGGCCGTGTCGGTGGCCACGAGCTTGGCCATAGCCGCCTGAGACCCGAAGGCTCGGCCAGCGTCCCGCAAGCGTGCCGCGTCGAGATAGAGGGCGCGAGCAGCAGCGACCGACGCCGCCATGTCGGCGAGCCCGAAGGAGACTCCCTGGAAATCGCCGATCGCTCGACCGAACTGCTCCCGCTGGCCTGCGTAGGCGACGGCCGCGTCCAGTGCGGCCTGGGCGAGTCCCACCGCACAGGCCGCGATACCCAGGCGCCCTGCGTCGAGTCCCGCGAGGGCGATGGCGAATCCCTGGCCTTCGCTGCCGATGCGCCTGGCAACGGGCACCTCGACTCCGTCGAGATGGATCCCTGCCGTCCGGGAGGAATGCGTGCCCATCTTGCGCTCGGGCTCGGCGGCCGAGAGACCGGGGGAATCGCCTTCGACAAGGAGGCAGCTGATGCCCTTGGCGCCGTCATCGGACGTCCGCACCATGACGCTGTAGAAGTCGGCGACGCCACCGTGCGTGATCCAGGCCTTGCTCCCGGTGACACGGTAGGAGTCACCATGGAGTGTGGCCCGAGTCGCGAGGGCGGCGGCATCGGATCCGGAGTGCGGCTCTGACAGGCAGTACGCCCCGAGCGTGTCCCCCGAGAGCATCCACGGGAGCCACTCCGCTATCTGCTCGTCGCTGCCGGCCGTCGCCATAGGGAAAGCCGCAAGTGCGTGAACGCTGACGCTGATGCCCACGGCAAGCCACGCGCGCGAAAGCTCCTCGAGCACCTGCAGGTAGACCTCGTAGGGCTGTCCCCCGCCACCGACCTCCTCAGCGAAGGGAAGCGAGAGCAGTCCCGCACGACCGAGGATGCGCAGCTCCTCGCGAGGGAATCGGCCTTCCTCCTCGGCCTCGGCGACGCCAGGGGCGAGCTCGGCAGCCGCGATCTCGCGAGTCAGGTCGAGGAGATCGCCGGCCTCCTCGCTCGGCAGCAGTCGGGTGACGTCCACGCCCCCTCCTCAGTCCACGATCACGAGGTCGCGCGGACGGTGGTTGAGCAGGACGGGGCCGGCGGGCCCGCAGGCGACGATGTCCTCGATGCGGGCGCCCCAGCGACCCTCGGCGTAGAAGCCGGGCTCGACGCTGAAGGTCATCCCTTCCTCGAGCGGAAGCGCATTGCCACTGACGATGTAGGGCTCCTCGTGCGTCTCGAGTCCGATCCCATGACCGGTCCGGTGGATGAAGAGATCGCCGAGGCCCTCTGAAGCCAGGAGGTCTCGGGCCACGGCGTCGATGCTCTCGCAGGTGACACCGGGCCTCACGGCCTCGCAGGCCTCGCGCTGCGCCCGCTGCAGGACGGCGTAGGCCCGCAGGTAGTCCTCGCCGGGATCGCCCACGGCGTAGGTGCGCGTCTCGTCGCTGCAATAGCCGTCGGGCATGGTGCCCCCGATGTCCACGACGACGGGATCCCCCGCGGCGATGACGCGATCGGAGACCTCATGGTGGGGGCTGGCACCGTTGGGCCCGGATGCGACGATGACGAAGTCCGCGGTGACATGCCCCGCCTCCAGGATGAGGGCCGCGATATCGCGCCCGACCTCGCGCTCGGTGCGACCGGGCCGCAGGAGCGACGGCACCGCAGAGTGCACCTCGTCGATAGCCCGACCTGCACGCAGGAGGGCGGCTACCTCCTCGGGCGACTTGCGCATCCGCAGACGCGACAGCACCGAGCCCGCAGCATGCTGCTCAGTGCCCGGCATGGCGTCGCGGAGGCTCAGCGCCTTGACCGCCCACATGTGGTCGTCGAGCCCCACCCGTGATGCCCTGGGGACCAACCCCGACACGAGTTCATAGGGATCCTCAGTCTCCCGCCACGTGCGGATCTCGATGCCCGCAGCACCGACCGGGCTCGCCGCGGCAGCTGGCCTTTCGAGCAGCGGCGCGACGAGGATGGGATCACCACCCACGGGGATGACGAGACAGGTGAGGCGTTCGAGGGGCACGGCGTCATAGCCGGCGAGGTAGCGCAGGTCGGGACCGGGTGTGATGAGCAGGGCGTCCCACCCGGCGTCGGCAGCCAGGCGGCTCGCGTGCGCGATGCGCTGGCGCACCTCCGAGGTGGGAATACCCGTGTGCGTTGCCATAGGACGAACGCTACCCCGCACCGAGGGGCTGCGCCGGTCGCGGGACCATGGGGCGTGCCCGCCTTGCTCCTCGACACCGCATCCCTCTACTACCGGGCCTACTTCGCCTTGCCCGAGACCCTGGTGGCCCCTGATGGCACCCCGATCAATGCCGTGCGCGGCACACTCGACACGATCGCGGCGCTCGCGACGGCACGAGGCAGCAGCTTCGCGGTCGCGTGCTGGGACGACGACTGGCGGCCCCAGTGGCGCGTGGATCTCGTGGCGTCCTACAAGGCCCATCGCGTCGTCGAGGCCGACAGTGCGTCTCCTGGTCCGTCAGCAGAGGGCCAGGAGGAGGTGCCCGACACCCTCGCCCCGCAGATCGACATGCTGCGCGAGCTCCTTCCGGCACTGGGCGTACCCGTGGTGGGAGCCGCTGAGGCAGAGGCCGATGACGTCATCGCCGATCTCAGCACGAGCATCCCCGGCCGGGTCGACATCGCATCCGGGGATCGCGACCTCGTGCAACTTGTCTCCGACCGGGTGACACTGCTCTTCACCGGGGGGAGCTCTGCCAGTCGAGGAGGCGCGCCCTGGCTCGTCCTCGATCCGACCGCGACAGCCGAGCGCTTCGGGGTCCCGCCCCACCTCTATGCCGACCTCGCCATCCTGCGCGGTGACCCCTCGGATGGCCTCCCCGGTGCCCGTGGCATCGGCGACAAGACCGCTCAGGCTCTGGTCACCGCCTTCGGCGACCTCGATGCCATCATCGCCGCCGCGCACGACACGTCGACCGGACGCCCGATGACACCCGCCGTTCGTCAACGCCTCTTGGATGCGCACGACGACTTGCTTGCGGCCGAGCGAGTCGTGCGACTCAGGCACCGACCGGGACGCAGTTCCCTCGTGTGGGCCGACTCGGGAAGTCCCGACAACGGCCTGGAGCTGGCACGTGACTGGGGAGTCGAGGCACCGGCGCGGCGTCTCGTCGCGGCACTTCAGGCCGTGGCGGAGTAGGCGACGATCCCTCGATCGATGAGGTCCCTCGCACGACGAGCTGTGCCGTGCAGCGGATGATCGGAGTCGACTGCATCACGGATCTGATCAAGAAGATCGATGGCCTGACGACACCAGCGCACGAAGTCTCCCGCCGCCATCTCGGAATCGTCGAGAATCGTCGCCAGTCGTCCTCCCTGAGCCCACGCGTGCACGGGCCAGACGAATCCCAGATCCAGGTCACGTGATGCCGGCACGCTGAATCGGGCTTCGACGTCGGCAAGTTCGCGCGCGAGATCGGCGAGCGCGATTGCCGCATCCCGGATGCGACCACCGGGCAGACGCGGGCTGTCGTCGCGTTGACGCCCCTCGTAGACAATGGCACCCGCGAGCGCAGCGAGCTCCGGTGGACTCGCCGAGTCCCACATGCCTTCGGTGATGGCTTGGGCGACGAGCAGGTCCGCGTCCGAGTAGATGCCGGCCAGGACATCACCACGGGCCGTCACCCGAGGCGCTGATGGATCGCCCTCGAGGTAGCCGGTGTCGAGGAGGAGGTCGCAGATGCGGTCGAACTGCCGCGCCACGCTCGTCGTGCGTGAATCCACCCGTCTTTGCAGCGACTCCGTCTCGCGCAACAGACGGAAGTAGCGCTCGGCCCATCGCGCGTGCGCCTCCCTCTCTGCGCATCCATGGCAGGGATGCTGACGCAGGCGCCGTCGCAGATCACTCGAAGCATCACCGTCGTCGGCACGTGCGCGCCGCGAGGGCCGAGCCTGGCCCGCGTCGTCGGCGAAGGCGCGCAGCCGGTCCGCAAGCGCCTTGCGGTCCGTCGCGGAGCGCGCGGAGAAGCCCTTCGGCACGCGCAATCGCCCGATCACCGGGAGGGCAGCGTGCACCTCACCGGAGCCCAGGCGGCGCACCTGGCGATCCCCCGTGACGAGCGTCAGGCGCGGGGGCGCTCCCAGCCCTGCCTCGTCGACGCTCACGACGATCGCCGGTCCCACCCGGCGACCCGCTGGCAGGGCCACGACATCGCCCACCCGCAGGGACTTGAAGGAGTCCTCGATAGCTGCACGATCGCGGTGCCCCCGCTCCTTGGCGGCGCCGCGCTCGACGTCGCTCAGCTCCCGCCTCAGGGCGGCATAGGACTCGAAGTCACCCAGATGGCACTGCATCGCCTCGCGGTAGCCCTCGAGTGCCTCTTCATTGCGCCGCACCTGAGCCGCAAGCGCCACCACCCCGCGATCGGCTTGGAACTGTGCGAAGGAGGTCTCGAGGATGTCGCGCGCGAGGGTACGGCCCATGCGCCTGATGAGGCTCACGGCCATGTTGTAGGAGGGGCGGAAACTCGAGCGCAAGGGGTAGGTGCGCGTCGATGCGAGCCCCGCCAGCGCCTGCGGATCCAGACCGGGATGCCATACGACGACGGCGTGCCCTTCCACGTCGATGCCGCGGCGGCCCGCACGGCCGGTGAGCTGGGTGTACTCCCCCGGGGTGATGTCGACGTGATTCTCGCCATTCCACTTGACTAGGCGCTCCAGCACGACGGTGCGGGCGGGCATATTGATGCCTAACGCCAGCGTCTCGGTCGCGAAGACCATCTTGACGAGGCCGCGCTGGAAGAGATCCTCGACGACCTCCTTGAAGAGTGGCAGCAGACCCGCGTGATGGGCTGCGATACCTCGGCGCAGACCCTCGCGCCACGTGTCGTAGCCCAGGACCCCGAGATCCTCGTGCGGCATATCCATCGTGCGCGTGTCGACGGTCTCCTCGATCTGTCGACGCTCATCCGGAGACGTGAGCATCAGACCGGCGGACAGGCACTGCTGAACAGCCGCATCACAGCCGGCGCGGCTGAAGATGAAGGTGATTCCCGGCAGGAGATGGTCATCGTGAAGTTCGGTCACGACATCGGTGCGCCATGGGGTCAATCGGTCGCGCGTGGGTCGCCGCCCGCGTCGCCGCTGCTCGGGCCACCTCGACGATTCGCGCGCGATTCGAAGCAACTCCGGATTGACACGGTGGTGCGCCTCGTCGACGAAGAGGTCGAGCACACGCTCCCCCACCATCACCTGCTGCCATAGGGGTACGGGCCGATGCTCATCGACGATCACATCTGTCGTGCCCCGCACCGTGCCCAGCCACTCACCGAACTCCTCGGCGTTGCTCACCGTGGCCGATAGCGCCGCAAGCAGCACGCCCTGTGGAAGGTGGATGATCACTTCCTCCCAGACCGGGCCGCGGAAGCGATCTGCCAGATAGTGCACTTCGTCCATCACCACGAAACCGAGCTGGTCAAGGGTCGATGAGTCGGCGTAGATCATGTTGCGGAGCACCTCGGTCGTCATGATGACGACCGGCGCCTCCCCATTGATGGAGTTATCGCCCGTGAGCAGCCCGACCCGATCCGCGCCGTAACGGGCACATAGGTCGTGGTACTTCTGATTCGAGAGGGCTTTGATGGGCGTGGTGTAGAAGCACTTGCGGCCCGTGCGCAAGGCCTCGTGGACAGCGAACTCACCGACCACCGTCTTGCCGGCTCCCGTGGGAGCGGCCACGAGGACACTGTGCCCGCGGGCCAGGGCGAGGCACCCTTGGCGCTGGAAGTCGTCGAGACCAAAGGGGTAGAGGCCGGGGAAGTCCCCCAGCAGTGCGCGGTCGCGGGCTGCTGCGTGACGCTCGGCGGGGGCCGGCTCGGTCCTCGGTCGAGACATCCGCTCAGGCTACGCCGTGGCAGGCCCTCGCACGACGGGCAGTGCCGCGGGCAACACGCTGATGTCTGCGGGCAGCGGGCCGACGCGCTCCCCATCGGCGTAAGCAAGCTGGCCGGGGGCATCGAGGTGTACCGA
>JBIIDD010000061.1:0-6532 GCA_044238565.1 Candidatus Nanopelagicales bacterium | reverse complement strand
GTGACGACTCTCTCGGCGGCGATGCCCTGGTCGATGTCTCAGCGCGTCAGGGCGGTGGCCATGTCGTGGCCATCCCCGGCGGAACGCCCAATGCCCGGGGTCTGGCGCGTGCCGCCGTCGCACTCGACGCGGACTCGTGCCGCAGCATCGTGGGCGAGACGCTGGACCGTCGTGGCGTGGTGTGGACCTGGGATCACCTCATCGTGCCCGTGCTCATCGGCATCGGTCAGAAGTGGGAGCAGTCAGGCAGTGGTATCGATGTCGAGCACGTGCTCTCCGAGGCCATCCAGGCCGAGTTCAGTGAGCGCGTGAGTCGTGCCCCGGCCACCTCGCCGGCGACCGTCCTCCTTGCGGCCGCACCGGGTGAGTTCCATGTGCTGCCGATGTGGGCCCTGGCTGCCGGACTGGCCGAGCGACAGGTCGCCATGCGCATGATGGGCGCACGCACTCCCGCCGATGCGCTCGGACAGGCCATGCGACGCACAGGTCCCGGGGCCGTGCTCGTCTGGTCGCAGACTCGCGAGACCGGTGACCCCTCCGCACTTGCCTGCCTCCCCGAACTCCGCCCCGAGCCGCTCGTCCTCCTCGGCGGTCCTGGGTGGTGGCCCGTCGAGCCGCCGCGCGGCGAGCGCGTGGGCGACCTCTCCGAGGCCATCACCATGTTGGCGCGCGCCGCCGGCTCCTGATCATGGAGCCCGCGGCCGCCGCATGGGAGCGCGCCGTCGATCTCGGAGCGCGTGGCGAGTACGCCACCGCGGCGGAGATCCTCGCGGGACTCATCGACGAGGGCGGCACCTGGTCATCCCTCGGCCTCTCGACTCTCGCCAGTCATCGACGCCAGATCGGGGACATCGCCGGTGCCATGGATCTCGATGCCCGCGCACTCTCCTGCGCCATCGATCCCGAGTCGCGCGCGGATGCGCTCATCGGACTGGCGGCCGATGCCGTGGCCTCGGGTGATGCCGTCGACGCGAGCATGCGACACAGTGAGGCCGCCCAGGTGGCGGCCCAGGGATGGCGGACGCTCACGCGATGGCACTGGGTCGGAGCCGAACTCAGCCTGCTTACGGCGGATCGCACGGCCTCGACCGAGCACGCGGTGCTCGCCGTCTCCGCGTGCCGGGGCCGCTCGGAGCGTCACATGGCCAAGTCGCGCATCGTCCGCGCCGCGGTGACCGGCGCCGTGGGAGACCTTCCGGCGGTCAGGCGCGTCCTGGGAACCGAGGGGTGGGTGACCCTGGAGTGGCCGCTGAGCCTCGTCGCGGGAGACCACGCGGCGCAGCTTCCTTCGGCGTGGCTCGCCGAAGCGTGGGAGGCCGGCAGGGGGGCGACGTACACGATCGAGGGATGCCTCCCGGAGACCCTCCAGCCTGTGTGGCGGGCCCATCCGGGCGTACGCCGCCTAAGGGAGGATCTGTCCCCCGCTGGGGGCGGGTAGCCTGACGCCATGTCGGACGGACCCGCCCTGCCCGAGCCCTTCGCCTACCTCGGGCTGACCTTCGACGATGTGCTCCTGCTGCCCGCGGAGTCCGACGTCGTACCGAGTGAGGTCGACACGACGAGCCGGCTTACGCGCAACATCAACGTGAAGGTGCCCCTGCTCTCGAGTGCCATGGACACGGTCACCGAGGCCCGCATGGCCATCGCCATGGCGCGTCAGGGAGGTGTGGGCATCCTCCACCGCAACCTGTCGATCGAAGACCAGGCCGCTCAGGTTGACATGGTCAAGCGCTCGGAAGCGGGCATGGTGAGCAATCCCGTGACCTGCGGACCCGACGACACTCTGGCCGAGGTCGATGCCCTCTGCGGGCGCTATCGCGTCAGCGGCGTACCCGTTGTCGATGATGCCCAGGTGCTTCTCGGCATCATCACCAACCGCGATATGCGCTTCGAGGATGACATGGGTCGTCGCGTGCGCGAGGTGATGACGCCGATGCCTCTCATCACGGCACCTGTCGGAGTCGGCTCCGAGGAGGCTCTGCGCATCCTCGCGACGCACAAGGTGGAGAAGCTGCCGCTCGTCCACTCCGACGGTCGGCTCGGCGGTCTCTTCACCGTCAAGGACTTCGTCAAGTCCGACAAGTACCCCCTGGCGACGAAGGATGCCGACGGACGCCTCATCGTCGGAGCCGCGGTGGGCGTCGGACCCGACGCCGAGAAGCGTGCGCATGACCTCATCGACGCGGGTGTCGACCTGCTCATCGTCGACACAGCCCACGGCCACTCGCGAGCAGTGGTCGACATGGTTGCCCTGCTCAAGCGCACCACGTCCGTCGACATCGTCGGCGGCAATGTCGCCACGCGCGAAGGCGCCCTCGCTCTGGTGGAGGCGGGTGCTGACGGCATCAAGGTCGGCGTCGGACCTGGATCGATCTGCACGACGCGCGTCGTCGCGGGAGTCGGTGTGCCGCAGATCTCGGCGATCTACGAGGCCAGCCTTGCCGCGCGCCCTGCGGGAGTACCGATCATCGGCGATGGAGGCGTGCAGTTCTCCGGCGACATAGCCAAGGCTCTCGTCGCCGGAGCCGACACCGTGATGGTGGGCAGCCTGCTCGCCGGATGCGAGGAAGCACCGGGCGACGTCGTGTTCGTCAACGGCAAGCAGTTCAAGGCCTACCGAGGAATGGGCTCGCTCGGTGCCATGCAGTCGCGTGGCCAGGCCCGTTCCTACTCCAAGGACCGCTACTTCCAGGACGACGTACTGAGCGATGACAAGCTCGTGCCGGAGGGCATCGAGGGGGTGGTGCCCTACCGAGGTCCGCTCTCCGTGGTGGCGCATCAGCTCGTCGGCGGCCTCCGGGCGTCCATGGGCTATTCGGGGGCGTCGAACATCCCTGAGCTTCACGCCAAGGGCCGGTTCGTGCGCATCACCGCGGCCGGCCTCAAGGAGAGTCACCCCCACGACGTCGTCATGACAGTCGAGGCACCCAACTACCACTCGCGTTAGGACAGTCGTGGCAGAGATTGAGATCGGCCGGGGCAAGCGCGGCAGGGTGGGCTACTCCCTCGACGAGGTCGCCATCGCACCGAGTCGACGCACCAGGGATGCCGACGAGGTCTCGACGGCGTGGCAGATCGACGCGTACCGCTTCGAAGCGCCCGTCATGGCAGCACCGATGGACTCCGTGGTGTCACCGGCGAGCGCCATAGAGCTCGGGCGCCTCGGGGTCCCCGCAGTGCTCAATCTCGAGGGGCTATGGACCCGGTACGCCGATCCGACCCCCCAGCTCGAGCGGATCCGCCAGGCACCGGCCCATGAGGCCACCGCGCTCCTGCAGCGCATCTACGGCGAAGCGGCCGTCGACGAGAGCCTGGTCGCTGAGCGTGTGGCGCAGATCCGTGACGCGGGAGTCACCGTCGCGGTCGGAGTGTCACCGCAGACGGCGGGCCACCTCGCCCCGGTGGCTGTCGCTGCCGGTATCGACCTGCTCGTCATCCGTGGGACCACGGTGTCGGCGGAGCATGTCGCCTCGAGTCACGCTCCGCTCAATCTCAAGACCTTCATCTACGACCTCGAGGTCCCGGTGATCGTCGGCGGATGTGCGACGTACCAGGCGGCGCTGCACCTCATGCGCACGGGAGCGGCAGGGGTGCTCGTCGGATTCGGTGGCGGCGCCGCGCACACGACATCCGATGTCCTCGGCATCCGTGTCCCGATGGCAAGTGCCATCGCCGATGTAGCCGCCGCGCGACGTGACTATCTCGACGAGTCCGGTGGTCGCTACGTGCATGTCATCGCTGATGGCTCGGTGGGGTCCTCGGGCGCTCTGGTCAAGGCCATCGCCTGCGGCGCCGACGCTGCCATGGTCGGCTCCCTGCTGGCCCGTGCCAGCGATGCGCCCGGGCACGGCGTGCACTGGGGTGCCGAGGCCTGGCACCCGCACTTGCCGCGAGGTGAGCGCAAGGAGCTCGGTGTCGTCGGGACGCTCGAGCAGATCCTGCGCGGGCCGTCGACGCACGCTGATGGCTCAGCCAACATCATCGGTGCCCTGCGCAAGGCCATGGCCACGACGGGCTATAGCGACCTCAAGGAGTTCCAGCGCATCGACGTGGTGCTCGACCCGGAGTGACCGGGACATTGGCCGCGAGTGTGCAGTTGTGAGCGGGGATGAGACCCGGAATCGGTCAGCAAGTGCACACTCGGGCGCGCATCACGGCAACGGGCGGGGGAGGATGATGGTGGCGTGAGTGCAGCCGATGATCGCCTCGGGCTGGCGTCGCGTGACCGGTCGATCGCCCACCTTCGAGACCACGATGTCGATGTGGTCGTCATCGGCGGTGGAGTCGTCGGGAGTGGGGCAGCGCTCGATGCCGCTGCGCGCGGACTCAGCGTCGCCCTCGTCGAGCAGAGCGATCTCGCAGCGGGCACATCGTCGCGTTCCTCGCGACTGGCTCACGGCGGCCTGCGCTACCTCGAGCAGAGGGAGTTCTCCCTTGTCCACGAGGCGCTCACCGAGCGGGGACTCCTCCTCGATCGCCTCGCCCCGCACCTGGTGCGCCCCATCCCCTTCCTCTTTCCCGTGGGAAGGCGATGGGAGCGGCCCTACGTCGCCTCGGGAGTGCGCCTCTACGACGCCCTGAGT
This sequence comes from Candidatus Nanopelagicales bacterium, assembly GCA_044238565.1. GTDB lineage: Bacteria > Actinomycetota > Actinomycetes > S36-B12 > S36-B12 > Mxb001. The sequence continues at coordinate 1,949 of JBIIDD010000061.1, read as the reverse complement.
CGTATCGGCAGTTACGGCGGGACCATGCCGCGTCCCAAGAGCCTCAATGTCGACGAGGCCAAGGCGCTCGCGCCCGATCTCGACGCGGGAGAGATTGCGGGTGCCGTGCGCTTCCATGACGCACAGATCGATGACGCACGCCACACGGTGGCGGTCGCGCGCACGGCCGCCGCCTACGGTGCCCACGTCCTCACGCGCGCGCGAGTGGAGGACCTCCTGCGCGATGGTGAGCGCGTGGTGGGGGTGAGGGTCGAGGACGAGCTCACCGGTGAGCGCATCGACATCCGCTGCCGCGTGGTGATCGCCGCCGCGGGCATCTGGACCGATGAGATCCTGCACCTGGTCGATGCTCAGGCACCCGAGCGGGTGCAGCAGAGCAAAGGGGTGCATCTCGTCGTGCGCGGCGACGCCATTCGATCGTCCACGGCGATCATCGCGCGCACGCCGGCGAGCGTCCTCTTCCTGCTCCCCTGGGGCGCCGACTGGATCGTCGGCACGACCGACACCGCGCGTGAGCCGAGCGAGAGCCTCGCCGATCCTGTCGCGACCGAGGAGGAGATCGCCTACCTGCTCGGCCAGGCCAACCGCTGGCTGGCACGCCCTCTGCGGCGCGAAGATGTCATCGGCACCTACGCCGGATACCGGCCGCTCGTGGCCGAGGAGTCGGCCGAGGCCACGACGCAGGTCTCCCGAGAGCACATGGTCTTCCATCCTGTGCCCGGGATCGTGGCGATCGCCGGAGGCAAGTACACGACGTACCGCGTCATGGCAGCGGATGCAGTCGACGCAGCGGTCGAGGACCTCGAGGAGGTGTCGGTGCCGGCCTCGTCCACCGCGGACATCCCGCTCGTGGGTGCGGTGGGCTTCGCTGAATTGTGGGCCGATCGTGCGAGCCTCGCGGAGCGGTGGGACCTGCCCATCGAGACGATGGAGCGACTCCTCCGCCGTCATGGCTCCCGGGTGAGCGAGGTCTTCGACACCCTCGCCGCCGATGCCAGCCTGCGCGAGCCCCTCCCGCCCCAGGGCAGGCACCTGGCTGCTGAGGCGGTGGTCGCCGTGACCCATCAGGGGGCCCTCGATCTCGAGGATGTCCTCGTACGCCGTCTGCGGCTCACCCCCGAGTCGCCCGACCACGGCCGCGCCGCAGCGGCCGCCGTAGCGCCGCTCATCGCACCGCACCTGGGCTGGGACGAGGGGCGTGTGGCCGCAGAGATCGCGGCGTACACCGACCGGCACCCCATGGTGCGCGCGTAGTCTGGCCGCATGGCCATCATCTCGGCGCCTCCCGCGTCCGCCTCCCTGATCTCGCGTCTCGCCGTGTCGCCCGACGCCGACACGCGAGAGGTGCATGCCCCCTTCACGGGGGAGATGCTCTACCGCCTCCCACTTGCGACGGAGTACGACGTGGCCAGTGCTGCGGCGCGGGCGCGCTCCGTGCAGCGCGAGTGGGCCGAGCGGCCCGTGCGGGAGCGGGTGCAGATCATGCGCCGCTTCCACGATCTCGTCATCGCCAAGCGCGATGAGGCGCTCGACCTGCTGCAGTGGGAAGTAGGCAAGGCACGCGCCGATGCGCTCGAAGAGGTGCTCGATGTCGCCGTCGTGACCCAGTACTACACGCGCACCGCTGCGAAGCTGCTGCGCACCCGTCATGTGCGCGGTGCCCTGCCCCTGCTCGTCGGCGTGGAAGAACTCCGCAAGCCCGTCGGACTGGTCGGCATCATCGCGCCCTGGAATTACCCACTCACCCTCGCGGGCAGCGATGCCGTGCCTGCACTGCTCGCGGGCAACGGAGTGCTGCTCAAGCCCGATCCGCAGACGACATTGGTGGCAGCCTGGGTGCTGGAGCAGATGCTCCTCGCGGGCCTGCCCGATGGACTCATGGCCATCGTGCCCGGCGAGGGCCCCGTGGCCGGGCCTCTCGTCATCGACGCGGTCGACCACGTGATGTT